>JAFPCT010000082.1 GCA_017390125.1 Treponema sp. | reverse complement strand
GAAGAGCCTCAAAACTGTATTTCGGACTTTTCGGTTCAAGAATAGCAGTAATGAGGTGGCTCTGATTTTCTTCCTTTACAAGCATTTCAAGACCGAGTTTCTTTACAGTCTCAACAAGAATCTTCCAGCATGCAATGTAGCGCTCTGCTCTCTTTTCTACCGTTTCAACCTGAGTTTCAATGATAGCCTGACGAAGAGCATAGAAAGTCTGTACAGGAGGAGTAAAGCGGGTCTGATGAGTTTTCTGGAAATATTCGTACTGAGCCCAAAGGTTCAGATAGAAATTTCGTACAGGAATGTCTTTTGTCGCCTCAAGAGCCTTTCTGCGGCAGATTACGAATCCTACTCCGGCCATACCCTGAATGTTCTTGTTTGAAGTAGAGGCAATGAAATCAACCCCGATGTCCTTCAAATCCATAGGAATTCCGGCATATGCAGAAACTGCGTCAAAAATTGTCGTAAGGCCGTATTTTTTTGCAATTGCACAGATTTCCTTGATCGGGTTAAGCAAACCTGTAGTAGTCTCATGATATACACCGGCAAGGTGAGTATACTTCTTTGATTTTACAGCTTCCTCAAGCTTTGCCAGGTCAATGGGTTCATAAGTAGAGCTTTCAAATACGTCAAAATCAAGCTTATGTACGGCGGCAATTTTTGCCATGCGGTTTCCGTAGGAACCGTTGTCAATGATGAGAAGTTTTCCGTTCTCAGGTACTACAGAAGAAACCATGGCTTCATCTGCTCCTGTACCAGAACAACCGAACATTACAGTTGTGTATTCAGTTGGATCGGCGACAAATCGAGTAAGCTCTGCGGCACACCATTCCATCAGGTCACCGAATTCATATTCCCGGGGACAGATGTCGCTCTGAACCTGTGCATATTTTACACTGTCAGTTGTTGTTGCCGGACCTGGGTTCAAAAGAACCTCCCTTCGAATTGAATGAATCTCCTCGTTTTCCTTGATTCGCGGATAAATCTGTGTAAGGGCACGGTCAAGCATTGATTCATCATCAATTTCTGTCCATGCATAATATTCAACCTTGTGAACGTACACAGGTTCTCCGGACAGACTTACCTGCTTGAGCGCAGACTCATAGTCAAGTTTGATAAGGTCCGGGCTTGACTTGTAGTATGCCATCATTTTTTCAAGACAAGACTTCGAAATTTTTGTGATTCCTACAAGTTCTCCGGCAGGATTTGGAATGATATCCTTGTTTTTGCTTACTTCACAGAGAACACCATTTCCGTCAGCTGCAAGATAAACTTCATCATGACTGTTTGACTTGCCGCTTGCAAGAATTACGTTTGAGCGGCTTTCGTTCTGAAGAACAGAAAGTCCTACTGCATCATAAATCAAATCGCTTTCAAGAAGAATGAAATCACCTTTAATGTACGGAACGCACACTTCAAGTGTTCCCATGCTGCTTGTGTTTGCATAATTGTCATTGCGGACAGTTTTGATTACATGATATTTTTTTGCAAGTTCATCGTAATATTCAGAACAATGTCCGGTACCAATGATGATTTCTTCGATACCAGCTTCAATCAATTTTTTAACAGAACGCTCCACCATAGGAATGCCGTCAATTTCAATAAAACCTTTCGGCATAAGTTTTGTTCTGTCTCCAAAGCGGCTACCAAGTCCGCCTGCAACAATAACAGCCTGTCGTATCATAATTAGCCTGCCTCTTTGCTTATTTTAAGAATTCCATTAATGCAACTTTGTTTTCTACTGGAGTTGACTTCGGACGGCCCAAATCTTTTCGGGCGCCTTTTGTAACCATAACTTCAACAAAAGTAAGTTTTTCCTTTGTTTCGTCGTCATGAAGCACAGCATCCAGTTCCTCCGGAGTTTCGACGCGGACAACATTGTCATATCCGCATCCGGCAGCAACTGCACACAAGTCTATTTCACGGCCGACAGTCGGCTGTCCTCCAACAGAATCATGAGCTCCATTATTCAAAACGAAGTGTACCATATTTGAAGGATTTCTTATACCTATTGTTGCAAGTCCACCCATCTGCATGATTGTCGCTCCGTCACCGTCAATACAGAAAATACTTCGGTCCTTTTTCTGAAGGGCTATTGAAAGCGCAATCTGGCTTGCATGACCCATACCGCCTACAGTGAGGAAGTCCCTTTCATGTCCCATACCGTGCTTCTCACGAAGCTCATAAAGCTCGCGGCTAGCCATACCTGTTGTTGATACAAAGGCGGTGCGGTCATCTGCACCAAGCATGATTTTCTCAATGGCTTCCTCGCGGGTCATCCGTCCGTCAACTGGAACATTGTTCACGAGTTTATAGTCGTCAAAAGTTCCCTTGCGGATTACAAAGGCATACTGAGCATTGTTCTCGCGGATGTATTTGTAAGCCTTTTCAAATTGAGCAGGAAGGTCTTCTTCGTTTTCGCTCAAAACTTCATAAGGAACCTGCATTGCATCAAGCAGCGCGCAAGTAACCTTTCCCTGCTTTACATGCTGAGGTTCATCATGAACTCCCGGCTCTCCGCGCCAGCCGATTACTATCAGCATCGGAACAGAATAAACGTCAGGGTCAGCAAGAGACATAAGCGGATTCACCATGTTTCCCTCGCCGGAATTCTGCATGTAGATGAGCGGAATTTTACCAGTTGCAAAATGATAGCCGCAGGCAAGCCCTGTCGCACTGCCTTCATTCGCAGAGATGATATGCTTTTCCTGCGGCGCATTGTCCGTTACATATGCACAGAAATTTTTCAAAAGAGAATCCGGTACACCGGCAAAAAAATCAGTTCCATTTTTCAAACACAAATCATAAAAATAAGACGGTCGAATCAAAATATTTTCTCCTGTACTAAAGCGGAAGGCCGCTTTTTGATATATCGAAAACCCATTTAGCGTTTATTTCGTACCTGGAATCAATTCCAG
>JAFPCT010000081.1 GCA_017390125.1 Treponema sp. | reverse complement strand
GTAATTGACTTTGGAAACAATGACTATCGTTTTGCCATTAACGCTAACACAGTCACAAATCTTGGTCAGATTGACGTAAATATTGAAATTGTAAATATTGACGTTACAGAGTTTACATGTCGCTCTAGCTACTATCTAAACAAAGACTTCAGCAAAGCATACAACACATACGCCGGAAACCACCTTGAATCATCATGGCTTGATGCAGAATGGTTATCACCTGAAGAAAGTTTTAAACGCTACGGCGAAGCAAATAACTAACTGACCTTTATTTCAGGAACGCCCTGCCAGATTCCTGAGCATATCCTTGTGCTCAGGACTGATTCTGAAACTTTCCCTCGCTTTCTGCAGGCTTTTTCTAAAACACCATTCGTTAAGACAATTTTCACCTTTCATGAATTCAAAAGTCACAGTCCACTGCTTGGCAAGAGCAGTTGCAAAATACCATGAGATCATCATGTTGACGTAGTAATTGTCGTCTGCATTGCTCACGAACGGACGGCACAAGGAAGCAGCCTTTTCCAGATGCTCAGGGGAAAATCCCGGACTACCGGCATCACTGCTGGTTTCCAAAAAATGTCTCATCAGCATGCCGAGCCCAAAACGCACTGTATATGTTTTTCCGGAATCAAGCCACTTCTGAACATACGGAATCAGACGGCTTTTGTTTTTTGCAAACACTTTGGGAGAAAGCTGGTCACAGGTTGCCCAGTTGTCAACAAACGGAAGAAATTCATCCACAAGGGAAACGCACAAGTCAAATTCCTTCTGTTCGCCCAAAATGAAAGCATGAAGCTGGTTTTCGTCAAAATACCCATGAGGTGCCGAGGATAAAAAAAAACGGATGTTTTCAGCAGTTACGCCATCTGCTTCCGAAAAGTCAGCCTTTCCAGAAAGCAGTTTCCCATAACTTTTTGCAAGAGCCTTCAATTCCGGGGTCCGCACTCCGATAACAGAATCAAACGGAACGCCCGGAATCAGCTTTGCCTGAAAATTCCGGTATTCAATATCCTGAAGCTCAAATAATTTCTTTTGAATTTCAGTCATAAGCAATTTATAGTCAGAATATCCTTATTTGCAGATTTCCTTGTATTTCTGAGCAAGGCGCTTGCTCTTCTTTGCTGCTAGACCGCAGTAGTTTGCTGGATTTTCAAAGAATGTCGCAGGATTTTCTACGCCAAGTTTTTCAAGCTGAGCAGTAATGTCTGCGAATTCCTTTTCGTGAGTCTTCAAAACTTCAAAGAATGTCTTTCCAGTCTTTTCTGCCTCAAGGGTAATCTTGCGGATAACTTCGTGACCGTCGTTGTATCCGGCCTCACCCAAAAGGATGTAAGCAGGTTCAGCAAGAACGCCGCCCTTTACTTTACCGCCGGCCCCCTGAAGGTTCTTTGCCATGCCTTCCTTGTCTGCCTGAAGTCCCTTAACAACACTGTTCATGCGGGCAACAGCCATAGTAAAGCCTGAAACATAGTCAGCAATAAAGCGCTGGCTGGCACTGTTTGTCAGATCACGCTGGTGTTCAGAAATCTGATCCATGTAGAAAGTGATAACGCGTGGACACATAGCCTTCCACAAAGACTTAACGTGCTCACTGTTCCATGGGTTTCTCTTCTGAGGCATTGTAGAAGAACCAACCTGAGTAGCAGCAAAGTATTCGAAAACTTCACCGATTTCGCTTCTCTGAAGGTTGCGGAGGTCATCTGCAAGGTTTGCGATAATACCGAATGCAACGTTCATCTCAAGGAGAAGGCGGAGGACATGTTCCGGCTCAACAAGCTGGTTTGAATATTCGCTAGGCTTGAGGCCAAGGAATTCTGTATAGATGCGCTCAAGTTCTTCAGGATCCTTTACGATCATGCTAGGACCGTTGTATGAACCAACTGGACCGGCAAGTTTTCCTACAAGGTCGTTTGAAAGTTCTTCAATGCGAAGGATTGATTTTCCAAGACGGGCAACAAATTCTGCAATGCTCCATCCAAAAGTGATCGGAACTGCATGCTGTCCGTGTGTACGGCCAACCTGTGGAGTTGCACATTCACGTTCTGCAATGTCGCAGAGGTATCCTTCAAGTTTTTTGAGTTCTGGAAGAACGACATTTTTAGTAACATCTCGCATACGGCAGCTGAGGGCTGTATCAAGAATATCAACGCTGGTAGCACCAAGGTGAACCAGAGGTCCGATTTCTGCGCTGACTTTTGTTTTCATTACGTTTACAAGAGCACGGATGTTGTGTTTTGTCTTCTCTTCTTCCGTGTAAACTTCTTCCGGGTCAATATTTTCAGCAACGGAATCCAAAGTCTTTGCAATTTCATCTGTAAGCTGTCCGCGCACCTTAAGGTGAGCCTTAACCAAAGCAGCCTCACACTTTGCGCAAGAACGGATAGAAGCCTGTTCTGAAATATATTTAGAAAGCCCTGCAAATGCTTCGCCTTCAGACAACGAGTATCTGTGATCGATACAACTCAAATTTTCAAAAATGTTTCGCGTTTCCATAGGAGCATTATATTTAATTTAGAAAGTTTTCTCAACGGGTAGGAAAAACTAAGAAATATACGCAGGCAGACACATTGAAACTGCCGTAATCAGCGTTTACCACGCTGGCGTGGGGTTTTGTACACGAAACTTCAACTGGAAGCCAAATTATTTCTCATGGGGTTACAGGAGCCCCTTGCCTTTACCTTTTCCCATGAACCCAATAAAATACCACTCAGAGGCAAAACATGAAAAAAACAAATGCAATGCGCATTCTTGATACACTTAAAATCAAATACGAAGCAAAGGAATACGATGACGACGGAGAGCACCCCCTCGCAAAGGGCGCTGCCGGCCGTACTGCAGAAAAGCTTGGAATAGATCCGAAAACAGTCTACAAGACAATCGTAATGCGGACAGATACAAAAGAACTCTGCGTATTCCTGCAGTCATCCCTTCACGAAATCAACCTAAAAAAAGCAAGGAATGCGGCAGGCTGCAAAGAAATCAACCCGGTAAAACCAGAAGAGCTTCTTGCACTCACCGGCTATGTTCGAGGCGGATGTTCACCTCTTGGAATGAAAAAGAAATTCCGCACGTTCATAGACAGTTCTGCCCTTGAAAATGAGACGATCAGTGTAAGTGCCGGAGTACGCGGACAGCAGCTGAGCCTTGCTCCTCAGGATCTGATAAAAGCCTGCGAAGCGGAAGCAACGGATTTGATTCTGGAATAATTCAGAATAAATAATTCTGTTATTTTGTCTGAGAAAGCAGTTCTGAAATGCTGAAAGCGTGGTCACCGATTTTTTCAATCTGGCGGACAATATCAATGTACAGAAGCTCAGCCTTAACATCAGCACCGCTTTCAAGACGCTTTCTCGCAATCTTTTTCAAATTCTTTCTATAATAATCAATCTGATCTTCAAGTTCCTGAGCCATCTCAGTCTTATCACGGTTCAGGTGCTTGTTGATGTTTATGCGGATAAACTGAAGGAACTGACGGGCAAGCTCAACATAAGGAATAAGACGTTCCATATCTTCCTGAGGGAACTTCATCTTCTTTTCAATACTTTTTTCAAGAAGCATGCCGGCACAGTAAACCTGATCTGTCATACCCTCAAGCTCGTCTACAACAGAAACCATTATTGAAAGGTTGTTGCGCTGAATTTCTGTAATAGGCAGGTGCTGACAGTTGATTATGTATTTTGCCAGCTGTTCATGCATCTGGTCGCAGTAATCTTCTTCATCGGTGAGTTTCTCAAGATGTTCTTCTACAAAACTCTGGTCACGCTTCATAATTCCAATCTGAAGGCGGTCGAACATATTTGTAGCAACATCCGTCATGTCGGCGATTTCCTTTTCCAGGCGGATGATGTGCATTGCGGCACTTTCCTTTACAAATGCAGAATCCGAAAATTCCAGATGATAATTCTTAAGGGCATTTTTTTCATCATCTTTTATCAATATTTTTGAAAGTGCTATCAGCTGGTTTGAAAGCGGAAGAAGGACAATTGTGTTCAAAGTTTTGAAAACTGTATGGAGCATTGAAATCTGAATCGCAATATTTGAGCTAGGTGTAAGCCATACTACAAAATCAATGAACGGATTAAAGAACATCAGAACAAGGACAGAACCGAACACGTTGAACATAACGTGGATCAGGGCAGAACGGCGGGCATCCGCATTGCTTCCGAAGGATGCCATGATTGCATCGATTGTAGAACCAATGTTACTTCCCAAAGTCATTGCACAGGCCATTTCCCAGGTAATGATGTTTTTGTATGCCATCGTAATAATGATTGCCGTAAATGCACTGGAAGAATGCATGAGAGCCGTAATCACAGTTCCTATTAAAACGCCTACAAGAAGGGAGAAAATTCCAAGGCTCTGGATTTCAGCAATAAACCCGAGTTTTGAAGCGTCAAAATCAAAGACATCGGAAAGACCGCTCAATCCCATGAAGAGCAGACCGAATCCCATTACAGCTTCACCAATATTTTTGCTGCGGGCATCTTTCAATATTGTAAGGAAAAAACCTACTCCGAAGATTGGAACGGCAAAAGTAGAAATCTTGAAATTAAATCCAAAAAGGGAAACAATCCAGGCAGTGATTGTAGTACCGATGTTGGCACCGAAAATAACACCTACAGACTGGGCAAGGGTTAAAAGTCCTGCATTGATGAACGAAACAACCATTACAGTTGTTGCCCCGGACGACTGGATTATCATCGTAATCAAAAGACCGGTAAGGATTCCTGCGAACCTGTTGCCAGTCATCATGCCCAGAGCCCGCTGAAGCCTTTCGCCCGCACTTTTTTGCACACCGTCACTCATAAGACGCATGCCGTAAAGCAAGAAACCGAGACTTCCGAATAAGAGCAGGATTGCATTAACAATTGCCATAGGATTTTTATATTACTTTAAAGACTTGTTGAATTCAAGACACTACACCAGAAACAATTCCAGCCCGAAAACCACCGCACAGCAGATGCAGGCAACTGGAAACAGCCCCAGACCAAAAAAAGCAGAGACAATTCCGACAACAAGGGCGATGACTCCAGTTATCGGACTCTGCGTTGCCTGAACTATCGCAGGAAAAGTCATGACTGAAAGCGTTACATAAGGCACGTAATATAGAAATGATTTCACAAAACGGTTATGAATCGGCTTTCTGATCAATGTCAAAGGCAACACGCGGACCAGATATGAAACGAATGCCGCCACAAAAATGTAAATCCATGGATTTCCGCTCATTTTTCTTCTCCTTCTGTGTCTTCATCCGGCAAAGGTTTTGCAATTGCCGCAGCCACTGAAATGGCAACCGTAAGAATGATGGTCCGGGTTCCGCCGGAAAGATTCTTGACGTAGGGAAGAACAGAAAAAGCAAAACTCAAAGCAAAGCTTAAAAGCACGCAGATTGTGAGCGCAAGGTTTCTTCTGCACGGAGGAATGATGATTGCAATGAACATTCCGTAAAGGGCAACCGACAGTGCGCTGACTATCCTTTCAGGCAGAACGGATCCGGCAATGATTCCCAGGGCAGTTCCGATTGACCACATTGGCACGGCCACAGAAAAAGCTCCATAATTGTAAAGAGGTGAAATTGTACCGGAACGGGCAATTGAAATGCCGAACAATTCGTCTGTAATTCCAAAACCAACAAGAAAACGGTGGATGAACGGCGTCTTTTCGTCAAAGCGCTGGCTCAAGGCGCAGCTCATCAAAAAATATCTTGCATTGATAATCAGGGTTGCAATGGCAATCTCAACGTAAGTGACCTTTGCCATAACAGCAGAAGAAAGCGCATACTCTCCGGCCGAAGCATGATTAAGGAAACTTGCAACAAGTCCCTGAAGCGGAGAAAGACCGGCAGATTTCGCATAAATTCCAAGTGAAAAAGCAACAGCAAAATATCCAAGCCCAATCGGAATTCCATCCTTCATTCCGTTCAAGTAATCACGATTCTTCATACCAGAACTCTATCATTTAAATGAAAGTTTGTTAATTAACCCTCTCTCTTTACTCACCTCAAAAAATTGCGTAAAATTGCAGCACTATGGAATTTACACAAGAAGCAATTGACGCTTTAACAGTCAATGAAGTCGAAATTATGAAAAAAATTGCTGAAGAGCTTTCTATCCGCCTTCAGCAGGTAAGTGCAGTTATCAGCCTGGTTGAAGAAGGCTGTACCATCCCGTTCATCAGCCGCTATCGAAAAGAAAAGCATGACAATTTGAATGAAGTTCAGGTCCGCGATTGTGACCACTTGTTCAAATCATATAAAAATCTTGAGGAACGCCGCATTGAAATCGTGCAGGGTATCTTCAAGCAGGGAAAACTTACAGAAAGCCTCTACAACGCATGTATGAGCGCAACTACACTCACAGAACTTGAAGACCTGTGGGCTCCGTTCAAGAAAAAGAAAAAGACCCGCGGAATGGTTGCCGCAGAAAAAGGACTTGAAGGCCTTGCAGACGCAATGCTTAAAATGAACGACGCAGAAATCGAAAAGGAAGCAGCAAAATACATCAAGACAGATAATGAAGATCCTGCCCTTAACGTAGAGACTGCTCAGGATGCTCTGAACGGTGCGAAAGACATCCTTGCTGAACGAGTAAGCCAGGACACAGGCAACCGCTCTGCCGTTCACGACCTCTACATGTCGGAGGGAAACATAAAGACAAAAGGTATTGTTCCTGACGGACAGACAGAAGAACAGGCAATGAAAACTTCTACCTACCAGATGTACTGGGATTACTCAGAACCTCTGAACCAGGTAAAGCCTCACCGTATTCTTGCAATCAACCGCGCGGAACGGGAAGGCGCCCTTGACGTTACAATCGACGTAGATGTTGACAGCGCAGTAGACCTCCTTACAAAAAGAACTGTTACAAACAACAAATACCACAAAGAAGCCATTGAGGACGGCGTAGTTCGCCTTCTTTCACCGGCCGTTGTCCGCGAAATCCGCAGCGACGAAGCTGATGAAGCAGATGAGCACGGAATCGGAATCTTCAGTGAAAACCTCAAGAACCTTCTGATGACTCAGCCAATCAAGGGAAGCCGCGTGCTCGGCATTGACCCTGGTATCCGAACAGGTACAAAATGTGCCGCTCTGGACGAGACAGGAAAATATCTGGGCTACTTCAAGATTTTCCAGGTACAGGATCCGGAAGGAAGCTACAAGGCTTTGAACGACGCAATCGACAAGTATGACATTCAGGTTGTTGCCGTAGGAAACGGAACTGGATCACCAGAAGTTCAGGCAGTAGTTTCAAAAGTAATCAGCGAAAACTATGCAGACGCTGACGTAAAATACACAGTTGTAGACGAATCAGGTGCCTCTGTATATTCAGCAAGTGAAGTCGCAACAAAAGAATTCCCGGAACTTGACCTTACAATCCGAGGAGCAATCAGCATGGGCCGCCGCCTGCAGGACCCTCTTGCAGAGCTTGTAAAAATCGATCCTAAGGCAATCGGCGTAGGCTTGTACCAGCACGACGTAAACCAGAAAAAACTGAGCGAAACCTTGGATGAAGTTGTAGGCTCTGTAGTAAACCAGGTAGGCGTAAACCTGAACACAGCAAGCTACATGCTTTTGAGCTATGTTTCAGGCATTACGATGAGTACTGCAAAGAAAATTACAGAATACCGCGACGCAAACGGCAAGATTCTCAGCCGCGAAGACTTGAAGAAAGTTCCAGGCCTTGGACCAAAAGCATTCGAACAGTGCGCCGGATTCCTTAAGATTGCAGAAAGCACAGACCCGCTGGACAACACTTGGGTTCACCCGGAAAACTACGATGTTGCCCGGGAAGTTCTTCCAGTTGTAAAAGAAGGCGGAAAAATTGACAACGCTACCCACAAGTCTTTGTGCGAAAAATACAATATCGGCGAAACTACATTGAACGATATTATCGAAGAGCTGCAGAAACCTAACCGCGACCCTCGCGACGGTTACCCGGCTCCGATCATGCAGAAAGGCGTAGTTCAGTTTGAAGACCTTAAGGAAGGCATGAAAGTTACCGGCAAAATCAAGAACGTAGTAGACTTTGGTGCATTCGTAGACATCGGTCTTCACGAAACAGCCCTCATCCACGTTTCAGAACTCAGCGACACCTTTGTTTCTGACCCGATGGAAGTCGTAAAAGTCGGCGACATATTTGAATTTACAATCATTGCTCTGGACAAAGACCGCAAGCGTATCAGCCTTTCATTGAAAAGCGATGCCGCAAGCCGAATCGGACAGACAGTTGCGACAAGAGCCGCAGCTCGTTCTGCAGAAGGAACTGGCGACGTAAAACGTAAGGTTGTAGTTGTAAAGAAAGGTTCCTTCCAGGCAGGCAGTCCGGCCGCTTCCCGGGATGCAGGAAACCGCGCTTCAGGTGCAAACCGAGGCGGAAACCGCAGTTATGGAAGCGACGACGGAATGAGCTACAATCCGTTTGCAGCCCTTCTAAAAAAATAACATCCGTTTTCTGATTTCTAATACATAGAAGGAAACATAAAAAAGCCGTTTGAACCGAAAAATTCATCGGCTTTTTTTTATGTTTTTATTGTGTTTTATAGAAAACCGATGTTTAATATTTGGCATGAAGAAATCTATTGTTATTATTTTGGCTGCATTCACAACCATCCTCATTGCCTGTAACATGGGACTTCCGGAGAATATCTACTTGCGCTTAAAGTCGCAGTACGCTTTCTCCATGGGAAACTATGAAAAATTTCTTTCAGAATACATTTCTGTAGATACACTTTCCAATTCATTCAACTCTGAATCAAGTGAAGTAAAGTTCAAAATCTACGACTACAACCCTGAAGACAAATCATCATTACAGCAGTACCTTATAGATTTCTCATTCGGCGAGATTCCAGTAAACCTTGGGCAGTACCTTTCGGACATGGATTTTGCAGAGGACATTTCTGCCATCAGTTTTGACGAAACAATTGATATTCCGACACTGGGAACAGGCACCACACCTGCCACATCAATTTCCCTGCCGGACATAAACAGAAAAATCTGCTCTTCCGTGAGCTTTCCTTCGATGCCAGTTACTATCTTAACCACAGGTTCAGTAGGTCCCCAGACCATTTCTGTACCGGTATCCGGCGTAACCTACACATCCCTCACCTTTTCCAGCGGATACTTGAACGCAAAAATCACGCCGCCGTCAGGAGTGTCAGGCAGCGTAAGCCTTACCCTTAAGATTGGTTCTGCACAGGGTTCCGTTAAAGTTTCAGGCACAACTCCGGGAACAGCAAAAATTCCGCTTTCAGGAATATCTGTAGGTCAGACCATCGGAATTACAGTTTCAGGAAACGCTGCAAGCGGAGCAGCAGGAGCCTACTCAATTTCATTCAGTTTAAGCGACGATACAAAGGTTCAGAAAATCACCGGACTTACAATGGATTTGGGAAGCGACGGCACCATCAACGTAAATCAGACAATCACCATGTCCGTAAATTCCACTTTTAAGAGCTGCAAGATAAGCCAGGGAACAATAAAAGCCTATTCAAACCTTCCGACAGGCTGGCAGAATATCGGACTTACTTCAGATCTTGCGCTCAGCGGCGGCCTTACAGCATCAAATTCAGATTTAACGGATAAAGGCGGAAGCGGCTATCTTCTGAACCGGGAAATGGATCTTGCAGGAACGACATATACCGCAGGAAACATAAATCTGACCGGAACGCTTTCTATTTCCCTTTCAAATTCAACAATTGTATTCAATGACACGAACAAAGTTGACGTAAACATAGAATGTAATGTTGTAAAAGTTGACCATGTAAACCTGGACCTTAATTCAATTGCCGACAAACTTTCCATAGACGACACAGAAAGCCTGCCGGTGGGCATGCAGAAGTACATCAAGTTCGCAAAAATAACGAACTCAGGAATCAAGGCAAAATACACGAATACACTTCCTGCCGGCAACGACGTTACGATCGAAACTGTTTCAAACTTCTTCGGCCTGGGCTCAACAGGAAACCCAAAGAAAGAGATACTTTACGCAAACACAACAGACGGAAATTTAGAGCTTCTTTCCACATCACAGAAGATAATTTCCCCGGCAACAGATTCTTCAATTGACTTTAAAGTTGACATAAAACTGCCGGGCGCCGCATCAGAAAATCCGACACTTGCAAAACTTACGAACATTGAGCTTGGAAAAAGCTATAAATTTAAGGTCGAGCTTACTCCGGTCTTTGACTGGGACTCAGTCGGACTTGACGCTTCTGCCGTAGATTCAATATCAGAAACACTGGACACAGACTTTGATCTGGGAACAATCTTCAATGAGCTTACAGACGTTCTTCAGGATCCTACGGTAGTAAACAAACTTGAATTCACGGATCTCCCGGTTTACCTCTATGCAATGGCTCCGGAATGTGATTCGCTCCCTCTCGGAATCAATTTCGAGGGAAGCCTGACAGGATCTGTAGGAACAGACTCTGTCAAAATCCTTCCTACAAAAACAGAAATTGAAGCCGGAGAAACAAAAGGCGTAATTCCGATTTGTTTCGGAAAACACGAATTAACCAAAAATTCAAAGGGCGTAGTCATTACAGACTTAGATTCAGACACAGAATGTGCAAAAGCAGATCTGGCAGACCTTATAAATAAGCACGGCTCAGGCAAATTGAAAATCGACTACACGCTCAAACTTTGTGGCATGGATTCAAATGTCATTGAAATCAAAAAGAGCGATCTCAAGGACCTTTCAATCAGCTCAATCTGTATTGTTGCCAGAATGCTGGTAAAACTTAAGCTCAAGATAACAGACGCGCTGGAACTTGATCTTCTGAAACTCGCCGACATTGAGTCAGACAAAGACCTTTTTGAACGGGACAGTGCCACAGACTATTCAGACTATGAGAAATACATTGACACAATCAAGAGCATTTCTATTGTGTACACAGTCAAAAATACGGTCATGAATTATTCAGACCCTGCAAAAAACGTAAAAATTACTCTGGAATCAAAAAATCCGGAAATTACAAAGACTCTTTCTCTTAACGGAGGTTCTCTCGGACTTACCGTAGATGAAATGAAAAAGGTTTTGAATTGTGCAAAATTCACTCCAACTATTAAAATGGAAGCTCCGACAGGCGTAATAAGCATCAGCCGCGATGCTTCCATTGCAATGAATGCAGCAATTATAATGTACGCAGACGGTGAGGTTCTCATAAAATGATAAAGATTATCCTTATATCTACTGCATTATTACTTATTTCTCACGCAGCCTTCGCAAAGCCAAAAATAAACAAGAACGGCAAAACATCTTACGAAGAGAACAGTAATTTTGACATTGTACAGTTTGAAAAAGAAGAAGGTATCGTAATAAAAGAGGAACCTGATGCTCCTGCCCCGGCAGAAACCCAGCCGGAACAAGAGGCGCCTCAGGAAGAACCAGAGCCTCAAAATGAGCAGACTGCCGACACAGAAACTGCCCCAGAAGAAGAGGCAGCCCAGGAAGAACCTTCGACTCTGGAAGAGCCTTCCCAGAACGAACAGAACGAGCAGACTGCCGGCCCAGAAACTGCCCCAGAAGAAGAGGCAACCCAGGAAGAACCTTCGACTCTGGAAGAGCCTTCCCAGAACGAACAGAACGAGCAGACTGCCGGCCCAGAAACTGTTCCTGAACAAGAAGCGCCTCAGGAAGAACCAGAGCCTCAGAATGAGCAGATTGCCGACACAGAAGCTGTTCCTGAAGATTATACGGAAGAATACGATGCCGAGAATGCAGAAGACGGCGATGCTCTGGCTGAAAACGAAGAAAATAAAAAACAGGACAAAAACGATGACGAAAAGGAGCTTTTGACCAATCTGCCGAAAGGCATAGATTTGGTTGCCCTCATGCAGAAGGAAAACCTGCTTGAAATTCCCCGTCGAATTCTTGAAGTAGGATTCAAGGTTGATGCAGGACTTTCAAACAACTTTTTCACAGCAAAGGAATTCCTGCAAAAGGATCTGGTCATCGACCTTCATGAAATGGCAGATGACGTTCCGGATGAAGGCTGGCAGATTGACTTCCTCGTAAACAGTGAGCTTTATTTCAATATGAACATCACCAGGACCCTTCAGGTTGGTTTTGCGAACGGTGTGGAAGCCTACGGTTTCATGAACCTTTCAAAGAAACTCTTTGACTACCTTGGAAACGGATTCAACCTTTATGAAATTTTGAAAGTTGACGGTGACATAGATGCCGATGCCTTTTTCTACACCCAGGCAAAATTGGGCTTCAGCTACAAAGGCTTCCATTTCACTGCAAAACCGGCACTCGTAAAACCTCTCGTTCACGTCGAGACAGATGAAATGTACGGAACATACAACAACCCTGAAGACGGAAGCGTAAATTTAAAGGTCCTTGCACTGGTTAAATTTTATGGTGGAACGGATCTTGAGCCTATTCTTGAAAACAACTTCTCTTTCGGAGACCTTGCAAGTAACCTTTTCAAAGACTGCGGCTTCGATCTTGAGCTTGCGGCAGAACACAAAGTGTTTGACGCTCTGCAGGCAGGAGTCTTTGCCCGTATTCCAATGATACCGGGAACCCTTTCCTACACCGCCGACTGTGAATTCAGCTTCGACTATCAGGTTGCCGGCCTGAAAGCCCTCATGCAGGGTGACTACGAAGATCCAGATTTCAACAGCGACAACAAAAAATACGGAACAGGCAGTTACAAGCTCCATCGTCCTCTTCGAACAGGACTTGAGCTTGCATGGAGACCTTTCGGCGAATGGGCAACATTCCGCGGAATGGTCGGTCTCGGAGTAAAGAAGCCTTACACCTCAGATGCAAAAGCATTTGTTGAATACAAACTGGGCTATGATGTACTTCTCCTCAATACAATAGGAGCATGGATTTCAACAGGCTACTTCAACGAAATTTACAAGCATGAGCTCGGATTGATCTTCAACTTCCGTGTAGCAGAAATTGACTTGGGCGTTTCATTCCAGGGATCAAACATCAAGTACAGCTTTACCGGTTCTGGTGCAGGCGCCTTCCTGAACCTGTGCTTCGGTTTCTAATCAAAAAGACTTCCTCATTTGACGCTACTCCCTCATTACGGTAGAATCTTACACATAGTTTATGACTCTTGAGGAAATCTTTTATGTTTAAAATTATTGAAAAACGTAAGCTTTGCGGAGCTTCTGCTACCTGGTATATGAAAGTTCAGGCTCCGGAAATTGCAAGAAACCGTAAAGCCGGTCAGTTCATTATTCTTCAGGTGGATGCAGAATTTGGTGAACGCATTCCTTTAACAATCGCAGATGCAAACGCAGAAGAAGGTTGGATTGCACTTGCATTCCAGGCTGTCGGTGCTACAACAATGAAACTGGCAGAACTGAATGAAGGCGATGAGCTTGCTGCCTTGCTTGGACCACTTGGAAATCCATCTGTAATCGAAAAGAAAGACGGTCCTGTAGTTGTAGTTGGCGGTGGTTTTGGTGTTGCACCTTGCTACCCGATCGTACAGGCTCACAAAGCAATCGGCAACAAAGTAATTGTTGTAATTGCTGCCCGAACAAAAGATTTGCTTATTTACGTTGACGAAATGAAGGCTATTGCCGACGAAGTTATCATTATGACAGATGACGGTTCTGCTGGCCGTCAGGGTGTTTCAACAGTTCCTCTTAAGGAAATGTGCGAAAGCCAGACTCCTCCTGCAGAAGTAATCGCAATCGGACCTCCGATCATGATGAAATTCTGTGCCCTTACAACAAAACCTTACAATGTTCCTACAACAGTTTCTTTGAACACAATCATGATTGACGGAACAGGTATGTGCGGCGGATGTCGTGTAACAATCGGCGGCGAAATGAAGTTCGTTTGTGTAGACGGACCGGAATTCGATGCTCACCAGGTAGACTGGGACAACATGATGATGCGAATGAAGAGCTTCAAACCTGTAGAAGAAGCTCACAAGTGCCGCATGCAGGCCGCAGCCGATAAATTGGCAAAATAAAGGAAATTAGTATGGCTCATAAAACAGTAGAAGAATTAGATAAAATCGCCAAAGACGAATTGGCAAAAATTGCAGGCAAAGAGCTTGCTAACAAAGACCGCATGGCTATTCCTCAGCAGGAAATGCCAAGCCGAGAACCAAAGGAACGTGCCCGCCAGATGGCAGAAGTTGCCCTTGGTTATACAGAAGACCAGGCTGTAGTAGAAGCCAACCGCTGTCTTCAGTGTAAGAACATGCCATGTATCAACGGCTGTCCTGTAGGAGTAAAAATCCCGCAGTTCATCGCAAAAGTTGCTGCCCGTGATTTCAAGGGTGCAGTTGATACAATCAAAGAAACTTCACTTCTTCCAGCAATCTGTGGTCGAGTTTGTCCACAGGAAAAACAGTGCCAAGGTCAGTGTACTGTTGGTAAAGTTTACAAATCTGCAGAAAAGGCTGTTTCCATCGGTCGTTTGGAACGCTTTGTTGCAGACTGGGAACGCAACAACAACAAGGTTACAATGCCGACAATCGCTGCTAAAACAGGAAAGAAAGTTGCAGTTATCGGTGCAGGACCGGCAGGTCTTACAGTTGCCGCAGATTGTGCCCGTGCAGGTCATGAAGTTACAGTATTTGAAGCTTTCCACAAGGCCGGTGGCGTTATGATGTACGGTATCCCGGAATTCCGTCTTCCAAAAGCAATCGTTCAGAATGAAATCGACAACCTTACAAAAATGGGTGTTAAATTTGAATACAACTTCCTTGTTGGTCGTACAGATACTTTGGACCAGCTTCTGGAAGAAAAAGGCTTTGATGCTGCTTTCGTAGGAACAGGTGCCGGACTTCCTAAGTTCATGCGCATTCCTGGCGAAAACCTCATCGGTGTATTCAGTGCAAACGAATACCTTACTCGTGCAAACCTTATGAAGGGTTACGATAAGGAACACGCTGCAACACCAAT
>JAFPCT010000080.1 GCA_017390125.1 Treponema sp. | reverse complement strand
ATGGAGCTGGGAATGCACATTGTTGTGGAAATCTTCCAGCTCTTCTTCTTCCGGGAAGTTGAAGGTTTCGTCTTCTTCGTCAAATACATCTGCAAAAGGATCGTCACGTTCTTCTTCCTCTTCGTTTTCTTCTGAAGAAGCTTCTGTTGTTTCCGGTGAGGTTTCTGTGGTTTCAGAGACTGTAACTTCAGGTGCAGATGAAGTTATGTCGTCCAGTGTCACTTCCTCAATAACGTCGTTTGCAGGAGCGGCTGTCTCCGCACGGGTCTCAGGCTTTTTGATTTCTTCTGCATTTTCAGTTACTTCCGAAGATTCTGCTGGTTTTGCAGAAGTGCCTGTGTGATGGAAGAGGCGGTCATTTATTTTGTCTGCAAGAAGTCCTGCTGTAAGAATTTCGATAGCAATAAGGAAAATTCCTACTGCCAGCGTTAAGACTATCTTGATAGTTGAAAATTCATCAGGGAATTCGTTTATAGAGACGCATATTTTTTCTATTGCAACTGAGGTGAAGAAAGGGATTATTGCAGTAAGAAGCTGCATTGATTTTCGTGCGGTCCACCGGGTTGCAAAGCATGAGACTCCTGCGGCAAAAAGAAACACAGGAATCCAGATGCTTGAAAATCCGTATACGGAAAAAAGAATGTTTCCAAGTGTATATGCGTAGATATAGAGCGGATTTGAGTTTCCTTGCCATGAGGCGCCAAAATCCAGCGGTAAAAGTGCTAATGAAATTGAAAAAAATGCTGCAACAAGGAGCAAAACTGTTCCGGTTACAAGATTCGGTTTGTTTGAAAGTTTCATAATTCCATTATCGGAAATCGCAAAAAGAATTTAAGTTAAAAATATGTCTGTAAAAACCGATTTTAAACTGACGGAGTTATTGAACTATGAGATGTTTTGTAAAGAAGATTTTTTTCCTGTCCTCAATTCTAGGTTTCGGCTTTTCTGTTTCTGCAAATGAAGTGCAGTTCTGCTACAACGGCGGACGGAATTATTCTCTTGTTGAGCGTACTGATCTGCGCCGCTACGACAACAACCGCTATGTGGGGCTTTTAAGCCGTGAAGTGCGCTCATTCATATCGAATGACGGGGATCTTTACGAAGGAAGCTTTTACGTTTCCCAGGATACGGTCCGGGCTTCCTCGGTTGTAGGAACGGGCATTCATGATTCAATTCCTTCTGTGTTCAGGATAAGTGAAGACGGAAACCTTACCATGATAGAAGACAACGGTTTCCCTTCCTTCAGAAGTTTTCCGGCATTTACCGCAAACAGAATAACTTTCGGTGACTCATGGCAGGCCCGTGCCGTTCGGTCCGTTGATCCTTTGAACAAGGGCGTGCATACGAAAATCCCTATGTACGTTGAATACACTTACAAAGGCGATGAGAATGTCCGGGGCGAAGACGTTTATGTGCTTACTGCAAAATGGGCTACCCGCTACGGCCAGAACATATATCAGGATTATGACGGTGACCGGGATCTTGTGAAGGCGACGGGCTCCCATTCTGCAACCATGTACGTAAGCAAAGCCACTGGAAACGCAATTGTTGTACGGGATTCCGTTGATGAAACTTTTGTGTATTCTGACGGAAAGGCAGTTTCCCTGAAGGGAACTATTTCTCTGTTCACTGAATATCCGCCGGCTGTCGACCGCACGAAGGTCATTCGGGCTTTGCAGCGCGTTGCGGCAATCAATGACGAAGAAGCAAAACTGCTTGCAGAGCGTCCTCGCTTTATTACCTCAAAAACGAAAAAAACGGTTTCTGCCGCTGAAAAGACTGCGACTGCGGCTTCAAATGCTGCAGGAAAGTCAATCAAGGTTGAGAATACATCCAGCGGAATCCGGCTTACAATGCAGAACCTGCAGTTCAAGGCGGACAGCGCCGAGCTGCTGCCTGGAGAAAAGAGCCGTCTGGATCAGATTGCCGCCGTCCTTCGAGAGGTGCCTCAGTCACAGTTTCTTGTTGAAGGTCATACTGCTGACACTGGCTATGAAGCCGGGGAAATGAAGCTTTCTGCGGAACGTGCCCACGCCATTGCAAAGGAGCTCGCTGCAAGAGGAATCCCGGCAGAAAAGTTTATCTGCAAGGGAAGCGGTGCTCATAAACCGGTAAGCGACAACAGTACGCCGGAAGGCAAGGCAATGAACCGCCGCGTAGAAATTACAATTCTGGAATAGGAATTAAGGATTTTACCTGCGGCAGGGTCGTTAGCGCCCGAAAATTTCGTTCCTATGCTGTTTTCCAAGCCGGTGAACTGCGTCTCCAAGGCTGAGGCCCGGGTTTTCTTTCATGAACTCTGCCAGGTCAATTGAGAAGCGGTTCAT
>JAFPCT010000002.1 GCA_017390125.1 Treponema sp. | reverse complement strand
TTCGACCTTTCCGCAAATGTAGCAGGAGGCGCGCATTTTATCCATGTATTTCCCCGCCGCCTCGTGCTTTTTGCCTAAGATCGCGGTCAAAAGAGAGCCCTCTAAGGGATAGGCCTCATGGGATTCAGCCAGGATCGGAAATTTTACAGACAGACGGAAAAGCAGCTTTTCGTAAAGAAAATCAATCTGCTCCTCTGTAGGAATGTTTCCGTACATGAAGATAAGACAGTTGTCAGGACGGTAGTATTTTTTATGGAAAGCCTTGAACGCCTCGTAGGTGAACGTCGGGATTTCAAGTGGATCTCCGCCGGAATCATAGGCATAATTCGAACCGGCAAAAAGAGAACGGAGCTGCTCGTCATTCGCAACGGATTCAAATGAAGAATAAGCTCCCTTCATTTCGTTATAAACGACGCCCTGAATGGAATCCCCTTCTCCGTCGTCAAGCTCAAGGCGATAAGCTTCCTGAAGAAATGCCTCTTTCTTTAAAAGCGGGAAGAACACAGCATCGCCGTAAACGTCCATGAGATTGAAATAGTCCGCGCGGTTCATTGAGCTTGCAGGATAAACAGTTTTGTCAGAATATGTCAGGGCATTCAGGAATGTATTTACACTCTGATTCATCATATTCGTAAAAGGTTCTTTCAACGGAAATTTCTCTGAACCACAGAAAACTGAATGCTCAAGAATATGGGCAGCCCCGGTAGAATCTTTTATAGGAGTGCGGAAAGCAAAAGCAAAAAGATTTTCTTCGTCATCATTTAAAAGATGGAAAATTTCCAAACCTGTCTGCCTGTGCCTTAAATAAACCGCAACGGAAGAACAGTCAGGAACCTCCCTTATAGATATAACGTCAAAATCTCTGTAGGAATCTTTTATAGTGCTCTTTGCCATGAGATAAATATAGCGAATTTACAAAGTAAAAAAAAGCAGTATGAGAAAAACAATTCCTACAGGAAAACGTCATCATTTCTGCCTTTTATTATAAGCCGGCCCTCTTCAAAGGCACGGCGGAGCACACTGAAAAACTGGGCAGTAACTTTTTCACAGTCAGCACGGCGGAAAGGAGAATTTATCGTCTGCTCTTCCTTTACAAGCACGCGACGGCCGGCGGAAATGCAGCTGAGAATCTTTTCAGCAAAAGAATCCGGTTTTTTGGCAATCAGCATTGCAATCTCGTTCTCGGAAAGCTTTCTGAGCTCTTCCTGAACAAAACGGTCATCTGCATTAACCACATCATCGATTGTGAAAAGACGGCTCCGCAGGTCCAGCCCCAGTTCCGGATCTTCATCTGCAAGGTTTGCAAGAATGCCGTTTTCCGCCTCCGGAGACATTTTCTTAAGGATTGCGGCAAGAGCGTTTCGTCCGTCAACATTCTCAGCCTTTTCTGTTGTCTGAGCAAGGGACTTTTCGTGCATTGCCTGATCAACGCGGCGGAGCACTTCCGGATGAATAGGCTCCATTTTTGCAAGACGACGCACAACTTCTTTTTTCTGATCAGGATCCATAAGGTTTATTACGGAAGCCGCTTTCTTCGGCTCTATGTAGGAAAGCACAAGCGCGCGTATCTGCTCACTTTCATCATGAAGAAGGAGAAGAATTCTTTCTGAATCCGCATCATTCAGATAGTCAAAAGGCTTTGCACCTTTGAAAGGAGCAGCTTTCTCAAGAAGCTGTTTAGCACGTTCGGGACCATAGGCTTTTTCAAGGATTTCACGGGCTGTATCCATTCCTCCGGATTCCCTTGACTTCTCAAGCAGATTCTGGAATTCCTCAAGGATGACACTGGATTCTTCCTGAGAAACAGAGCGTATGGAAGCAATTTCCGGAATGATTTTTTCAGTCTGCTCTGCACTGAGATGAGGAAGGATTTTAGCCGCTTCGTCAACTCCAATCAGAAGCAGGAATTTGGCAACCCGGCGGTAAACAGAATCACTTCCGTCCTTTTCCTTCTGGCTCACAGGAACTTTAATCAAGCCGCCGGACTTAAGGTAGTCTGTTGTCTGAGTCTCAAGGATTTTGCCGACCTCCCTGTTTACATCCCTGAAAAGAGGTTTTTCAGGAGCTGCAGGAACAGGATTTGCAGAAGATGCAGGTTCCGAAGAAGGAGCCGGCTGTTTTGAAAAACCAGAATTTTTTTCTGTCGAAACGCGGGGAAAAACAGGTTTTGATACGGACTTTTCCGCAGAAGATTTATTTTCTGAAGGCTGAACCGGTTTTCCGGCTCCCATCATATTCTGATATGCAGAATTCCTCATGTCATTCAAATTCATAGCAAAACCCCGTTATTTTTGAAATCTAAAATTACAAAACTCAGAACTGAATTTTATCTTCTTCCCCCGGTCCCACAACAGCAAACCAGCGGCTTTCCTCACTGAGCCAGTATTTTTTGAAAACACGGACAATGTCATCCGCGGTTGTTTTTCTTGCGATTGCAGTAAGCTCATCACCTGTCGTAACGTCCCCGAACTGAAGGAGACTTGCTGCCATCCGGGTTGAGATTCCGCCCACTGAAGTCTGAGACTTATATTTTGACGTGATATATGAATTTACATAACCTTCAAGCCGTGAACTGACCGGCTCATATATGTAATTCCCTGAAGAATCCACCGAACTTATAGTCTTTCCTTCTTCCAGGATCTTACGGGATTCGTCCATTACCCGGCTGAAATCAGTGAGATTTGTAGCCCGGTAAAGGTACTCAAAGCCATAAGGAGCATCAGAACTCATAACTGTAGTGAAAGGAGTATAGCATATTCCATTTTTTTCACGGACAACATTATGCAGTATGCCGGAAAAAATCGAGGCGACTATTCTGGAAGGAACATAATCCGGATCAGTTACTGCAGGAGATGGAAAAACCCGTGCAATAAATGACGCACCGGAAGCTCCGGGACTTACCAGAACCACCGGCTCTCCTTTCAGATTCAGAGGAGGAACGTCAAAATCCCTGAGGGAGTTTTTCCCGGCCTGGATTTTTCCGAAAGAACGATTGAGCATCGAGACAAGCTTCTGTGCGTCAATGTTACCGGAAGCTACAAAAGAAATGCGTCTGGAATCAAAGAGAGAGGCGTAGTATTTTTTTATGGCATCCAGGGTTATGTTTTCAATCGACTCAGGAGTTACGGAAACTTTTGCCGCAAAAGGATGATCCTGATACAGAACTGTATCCATGGAATAGAAAATCATGGACTCAGGATCATTCTGCATTCTCTGCACCGTCTGGCTCAAAGAAGTACGAAGAAGGTCATATTCCTTCTGAGAAAAAAGAGGATTGAAAAAGACGTCCTCAAACCGCAGGAAAGTTTCATCAAAATAACGGCTTATACATTCCATTTTGAATACAGAACCTTCCTCAACGGAAAAATTAGAAAGGCTGCTGCACTTTTCATAACAAAAAGTCTTCAGGCTGTCATAACTGTAGTTTTTGCTTCCCATGGAAAGAAGCGTGAGACAGTTTTCTTCAAGTCCGCTTGTCTGAGGAGTCAGATATCTTGTTCCGCCCTTGAACACAAGACAAACAGCAGCAAATTCCGAATCTTCAATATTTTTTACATAAACAGGTATTTTATTCTCAAGTAAATAAGTCGCTGCATTCTCTGCGGCAAAAGAGATAAAATTGCACGCCGACAGAAAGGCAAGAACCAGCATGAATCGCTTTTTCATAATCACAAGTATCTCCTGACCTTAGTTTTTCTTATCCTCAAAGCAAAGCTTGAAACCAGCTTTTTCAAATGAAGAGCGGGTCTCCTCAAAAACTTCCGGGTTCACAAGGACACAGATGAGCGGCTGTCTGCCGGAAATATATCTGTCCACAAAATCAGAAAGCTCCTGAACTGAGACAGAGCGAAGTTTTTCATTGTATGTGTAGTAATAATTTTCGTCCGCCACCGTCCACCAGACGCGAAGAATTTCAGCAAGGGAAGCTGCGGTCTGCCGCTGAATGACAGCAGAATCCTCAACCATCTGTCCGATCTTCTTTATCTCAGCAGAAGAAAGATTTTCAACTGCATCCTTTACTGCATCAGGCAGAACAGAAGCAAAATACTGAGCCCTCTCAGGAAGGTCTTCTTCCGGAGAAACAATGGTCACAGAAAAATTCATAGTACTGCAAGTCTTGCGGGTATAATAACCAGTGCCTATATAATCGCTTGAAGGAACGCCTATTCCGCCGTCATTTATCAGACTGTTCATAAAACGCCCTTCAGGCTGATTCAGAACACTGAGCATGAAATCCGCTGCATAAGTATCATTCTGATTATAAGCGGCATCAGGTCCCCTAAACTCAACGTCAACGCAGGCTATATCCTTTGATATGGTATCAAGAGGCTGCACATAAAGCTCCGGAGCAGAAAACGGAGTTTGAGTATGCCGCACAATTCCTTTTGCAAAGGGATCGCGACCTTTTTTCCATGAGCCGAAAATCTTTTTTGCCATTTCGTAAACTTCATCAGGATTTACGTCGCCTGCAACAAAAAGCGCGGAATTATTTGGAATGTAGAAATTCTTTTGAATTTCCTTAAGCTGCTTTACGGTAGCCTTTTTAATGAATTCTTCTGTTCCTGCTGAATCAACCGTATGCTGATTTTCCGGAAACATCGCGTTGATAAGGGCTTTGTAAACTTTATACTGCGGATCGCCGTTTTTTCCGTTG
>JAFPCT010000079.1 GCA_017390125.1 Treponema sp. | reverse complement strand
TCACGCATGGAAATCGTAATGGCTTTCCCTGACGGTGAATATGAGGACAATGTTTACGGCATTTTCTCTGCAAATCTTACTGAATATCCGTATCCTGTTCCTATGCGTCTTGATGCTCTTACTCCGGACGGAAATTCCTATACTCTTGTTAATTTTATGCATACGGGCTCAAGCCTTACGCTTCCTTATGCAGTTCCGAAAGAAACAACCCTTACTCTTTATGTTGTAGATAAAGGGCAGAAGAAAACTGTCGTTCGATAAAATATCGCAAAATAGGATTTATAAATGGTAAAGCCAAAGATTTGTCTGACTCTGACTGGAAAGACTCTGGAAGAAGATGCTGAGTTTGTAAAAAAGTATTCTCAGCATATCGATATTGCGGAGCTTCGTGTTGACTATCTGAATGAAGAGGAGCAGCTGAATGTACGGCGCTTTCCGTCCATGATAAACATTCCCTGCATCCTTACAATCCGACGGGTTGAGGACGGAGGTCTTTACAACAGCGGTGAATTTTCAAGAACAGCGCTTTTTGGCCGGGCCCTTGCTTTTGCCGACCAAAATCCATCTAAGAACTTTGCATACGTTGACTTTGAGGAAGATTTTCATGTTCCGGGGCTTTTGGACTCTGCCCAGGCTTTCGGTGTAAAAATTATCCGTTCATGCCACAAATTTGACGGTCCGGTTGTTAATCTTCGCCAGAAGTGCCTTTCCATGAGGATGACATCTTTTGAAATTCCTAAGATTGCTTTCATGCCTAACTGCCTTGACGACGTTACCCGCCTTTTCAGGGAGGCTGGCTCATGCATGGATTTTGATCACATCTTTGTGGCAATGGGAAATCTTGGAACTCCGAGCCGTATTCTTTCTTACAAGCTTGGTTCATTCCTGACATATACATCTCCGCTTGAGACAAATACAAATACTACTGAGATTGGTCATATTGATCCTATTTCCCTGAATGAAATGTATAATTTCAGAAATCTTGATGAGAATACCCGTATTTTTGCTGTAACAGGTTTCCCTCTTAAATTTACTTCAAGTCCGCTTATTCATAATGAAGGTTACCGCGAGCACGGCATGAACAATGTTTTCATTCCGTTGTGCTCTTCTTCTATGGCCGAAAGCTTTGACTTTGCCGATGAGCTTGGAATAAAGGGTATGGCAGTTACCGTTCCGTACAAAAAGGATGCCATGGAGCTTGCTGTTGAAGTTGATTCTGATGTTGCAGAGATCGGAGCCTGCAATACAGTTGTAAAAGGATTCAGTCAGTGGGTGGGACACAACACAGATGCCGGCGGATTCCGTGAGGCTCTTACAGAATTTATCGGCGATAGAAAACTTCGCCGCAAAAGAGTCGCAATTATTGGCGCAGGGGGAGCCGCAAAGGCAATTGCCTATACAGTAAAGGAAATGGGCGGACGTGCCTGCATTTTCAACCGTACAGAAAGTCATGCAAAAAGCCTTGCAGAACAGTTCGGCTTTGAGTACGCCCTTCTTGAGCCGGAAAGCGCAAGCCTTCTTGACCGCTATTCGGATATCATAATTCAGACTACAAAAGTCGGAATGAACAGTGAGGACGCACCTAATAAGGAAAACAATCCAATCTGGTTCTATAATTTCAAGGGACATGAATATCTGTACGATATCGTTTATGACCCTCAGGTAACTCCGGTCATGCAGGTTGCAAAGCAGGCCGGATGTAAAGTTTGCAATGGTTATTCAATGCTGAAGTATCAGGGATACAGGCAGTTTAAATATTTTACAGGGGTTGATTACGATGATGAACTTAAGCCAGAGTGAGCAGAAGGTTTTGGCTGCTCGAACTGCAGTTGAAACATTGGTGCAAAAGGGATTGATTTTCAGTGGAATGAAGATTGGGCTGGGAACAGGCTCAACTGCGCTTCCTGCTGTAAAAAGACTTTCTGAATATATTGCAGACGGAACTTTAAAAGACATTAAGGCTGTCGTTACTTCTTTTCAGACTGAAAATGCCTGTGCTGACTGGGGAATCCCTGTATATTCATTTAAGGACAGACTTATCGGCGGCGAGCTTGACCTTGCCATTGACGGTGCAGATGAAATTGACGTCAGCGGAAACTGCATAAAGGGCGGAGGAGCTGCTTTGCTCAGAGAAAAGATTGTCGCATACAATTCAAAGAAGTTTGTAGTTGTCGCAGATTCATCAAAAGCTGTTCACAATTTGGGAACAAAATTTGCCCTTCCTGTTGAAATAATTGCAGAAGCCTATGTTCCTGTAAAAAAGGCTCTTGAGAAGCTTGGTGCAAAAGTTGTACTTCGTGAAGGCGTTCGAAAATGCGGTCCGGTAATCACAGACAACGGAAACCAGATTGTGGACTGCCTTTGGGAAAAGCCGGTTGATTCAGAAAAAATGGAAGACATAATAAACGACATTACAGGTGTTGTTGAAAACGGTCTCTTTACAAAAAACAAGCCTGCTGCATTTATCGCCCGAGAGGACGGTACTGTAGAAGTTCGCGGTCTGTAATATGTTTCCGCCGTTCCCGGAAGAAAAAGCATTTGAAATCTGTCTTGAAATGGCAGGGGCGCTGGAAAAAGGCTCCCTCTGTCTGGAGCAGATTGGCGAGGAAAGCGAGGAGCGGAGCGGACAGGGGATAATGCTTGGAGCCGCCTTGTGCCGAAGTTCAGAGGGCAGGCTCTATGCATTGAAAACCATTTCCGGCATTTCAAAAAAATTAGTATCCTGCAGGGCAGCCCGTTCCTGCAGTTCAAGTCCTTTGTATGAAGAAGAGGTTTTTGTTCCTCCTGTGGTAAGTGCAGAAAAGGTATCAGAAGCCCTTCGTAAAAACGATTTAGAAATTCATTCCCTTACAGAAAACATAAACGCCTTGAAAAAGAGCCGCCTGCGTCCTGACGGAAAGTATGAGAATCAGGGGCAGGAAGAAAAAAAACTTGTTGAGAAGCGCAAGGCTTTATGCAACGAATCTCTTAAAGAAGTCTATTCGCTGTATGCATTTCATTGTGCGGACGGCGGAATTAAAAAACTTGATGAAATCTGCCGGAAAAAACTTCCTCCTACGGGAACAGGAGACTGCTGCGCTCCCAAGCTTCTTGATTATGCCTTTGCCCGCGGTTTTACGGTTCTGAGCATGGCAGAAGTTTTTTACGGAAAAAGCAACGGAAAGCGGGTTATGGCCCGGAAGTATCCACCTTGTGACGAAAGGTGCGCCCTCATTCTGCCGGAAATGCTAGGACTGAACATTCTGTACCGCGATGAGGATATTGTTGTTGTAAACAAACAGAGCGGGCTGCTCAGTGTTCCCGGTCGCGGCCCGGAAAAGCAGGACTGCATTGTAAATCGTCTGAAAAGGCTTTTTCCGGAATGCATCAATCAGCCAAGCGTTCACCGTCTTGATATGGAAACCAGCGGGCTTCTGGTCCTTGCCTTTAAGCCTGAAGCTCACCGTGCCCTGAACCGTCAGTTTGAGAACCGGGAGGTAAAAAAGGAATATACAGCCCTTTTAAGCGGTGTGCTTCCGGAACGCTTTGAAAAGCACGGTTCAATGGAATTGTTTTTCCGGGTAGATCTTGACAATCGTCCTCATCAGATGTGGGATGCGGAGAACGGCAAAAATGCCGTCACAGAATGGTATGAGACTGGCAGAGAGGAATATATTTCTCCTGAGGGTGGGAAAAAAAACGTGAGCCGGATTCGTTTTATTCCCCATACCGGGCGCACTCATCAGCTGAGGCTTGCCGCCGCAGACAGCCACGGATTCGGCGTTCCTATAATCGGCGATACATTGTACGGTACATGCAGGCCGGGGGAACGTCTTATGCTGCATGCGGAATATCTTAGCTTCACCCATCCTTCAACGGGAAAGCTGATGGAATTTCACTGTCCGCCGGAGTTTTAGCCCTGTACTTCAAGCTGTTTCCGGGGAACTGTCTCGCAGCAGCAGAGGTATTTTCCTTCTCCGTTCGGAATGAGGATTGCCCGTATGTGCTCGATTTTATTTTTAAGGGTCTTTACGTTGTAATCGCACATTGATATGTCGCCGCGGAGTTTTTTAAGGTGCTCCCTGCTGACAAACCTTTTGAACTTGTGCCGATCCTCTTCCATGACGAAGCGGTCCGCCCAGGCGTTGTAGCCTTCTTCCAGACTTAATGGCTCTGCATGCTGATTCATGGTGAACCTTGATTTTATGGCGAGGGCTTCATTCTTCTCGTAATCCAGCTCGTAAATTTCATTGAATATTGAGAATACGAAGTTTATGTATTTTGAAAGGTTTGAGCGCTCGATTTCGTTTATGTCTACAATGGCTGCGCTTATGTATATGCTTCCGTCTGACCGCTCCAGCAGATTTCCGGAAATCTGCACGCTTTTTGTTCCGCCTTTTTTACAGAGGAATCTTGCTTTTGTCGTAAAGCCCGGAAGCTTTGCATGAATTGCGTGCAGCAGGTATTTCTTGTAGTCTTCACGATCATCTTCATGGAACATCAGGAATGGATCCGCTCCGATTTTTACCCGGAATTCAGCCTGGTTGAAGTCTCCGAGCTTTGAGATGTTTTCGTTCAGGTATGAGGTCTTGAAATTTCCGTCATAATCCAGGGTTATGATTCCGCAGGGTACGTTTTCCATTATATTCGTAAGCTGTTCGGAAAGGTTCGTGTTCAGCTGAAGAAGCTGCATCCTGAAATCTATGTTTTCAACCGAAATGTAGAAAACGTCGCTGGTTGAAGTTTTTGCAATGTGCCTTACTTTTGTTCTGATCCAGAACGGTCTGTTTCCTGCGTAAAACGGAAGGCTTTTTATTTCGCAGAATTCAGAATTCCCGCTTCTGGTGGCGTCGGCAAGGGTTGAGATAAAAATCTGACGGCTTGATTTTTCGATGTGGTCAAGAATGTTCTTGTGATATTTAGCGTAATTTTCCTGTGTAGTTCCGATCTCCTCAAGATACTGGTCGTTCATGCGTATAAGTTCAATTTTATCGCCGGACCATTCGATTATTGCGGCCGCTCCGGAAAATTTATTGAACAGCAGTGAATCCTGGGTGGTTGTATCAAGAAATTTCAGGGCATTTGACATGTCTGAGCCGTCATCATTGCTTTGTGCAACCGGATTCAGTGTCTGAAGAAGCTGGCGGTATTCGTCGGAAGGCATCGGCCGGGCAAAATAGAAGCCCTGCATGTGGAAGCAGCCTATGCTCTTGAGATAATCTGCCTGGTTCTTTGATTCAATTCCTTCTGCGATTACCGGAAGATGGAGCCAGTTTGCCATGCGCACCACAGAACTCAAGATGCTTCCGCTTTTTGCTGTAGATTCAGAATATTTTCCGTTGTTCAGGTCTTCTGTGGCTGCGGAAATGAATTTCATGTCCAGCTTAAGGATGTCGAAAGGAACGTCTTTCAGTGAGTTCAGAGAGGAATAGCCGCTTCCAAAGTCGTCCATCTCAAGGCAGAAGCCCTGTTTCCTGAGGTTTTCCACAACCTTTATAAGCTGGGAAGGGTTGTCCATGTATGCTGATTCTGTTATTTCCAGCCGCAGAAGTTCCGGAGAAAGGGAATATTTTTTCAAAAGCTGGCTGAAGATTTCAGTAAGGTTTGAATTGTATATGTCCCGGCGGGAAATGTTCACAGAGACAGGAACCGGATTAAGTCCTTCGTTAATCCACGAGCGGAGCAGCCGGCAGGTTTCTTCCCAGATGTACTGGTCAAGCTGGGTTATGAAGCCGTTTTTTTCAAAGACAGGAATGAATACTGTCGGGGAAATAAGTCCTTTTGTAGGATGCTGCCAGCGTACCAGCGCCTCTGCGCCGATAATGGATTCCGTGGTGTAGTCGTACTGCGGCTGTATGTATACCTGAAATTCCCTGTTCTGCAGGCCGGAAACCATGTCTGTAATGAGCTCCTGCTCCTGCTTAAGGTCATTTATCATGCTGGGAGTGAACCATGCAAGCCGGTCTGTAAAATCCTGTTTTAACGAATTCAATGCAAGCAGCGAGCGGTCGAATGCAAGCTCAACGTTCACCGGATTATTGTTCGGCACTTCGTATATGCCCATGCGCACAATGAAATCGAATGAAGGAAAATTATGCTGCAGATGCTCAGTTATAAGTCTGAGGAATTTTTCAGGATTGACTTCGGATTTTTTCCCGCAGAGAATGAAATGATCCGCATGAATGTGTCCGTAGGTAAGGCGTGATCCCTGAAGTGTAATAAGCCATTCTCCGATCGAAGCGAGAACTTTGTCACCTTTTTCAAAACCGAAAAGGTCATTGAAAACTTTGAAGCGGTCAAGGTCAAAGCGCATGAAGATGAACGATTCTCCCGGATTCTTTTCAAGGAATTCCCTGGTTTTTAAGATGAAGGCCTGCTTATTGTAAATTCCGGCCTTGTCGCTCAGCTGACTCAGGCGCTGGATTGCACTTTTATGCTGGTTGTTCAAAAGAATGAACCGGTCTGAATCTTTCTTTGCGTTTTCAAGAATATTCTTAAGCTTGTGGAATATAATCTTTCTGTCTGTTTTTTCAGAAAAAACGTCTGTGACTCCCTGCTCAAGAAGCTGGATCTGGAAATCCGTGTCCTCTTCCTCGAGAATTACAACCACCGGCACTTCCGTTATGAGGTCGGATTTTAGGGCTGCCTGAAGGGTCGTTTTGCGGTCAATCTGTTTTATCAGTTCAAAATTGTTCTGCCCTGCTAAGTGTTTTTCCAGAATGAATGCATCCGGTTGAATTTCTGAATCAATTCTGGAGATTATTTCTTTTTCATTCCTGCAAAAAATTATGTTGAAGTATTCTGAAAATATTGTATCTGAAAAGGTATTTTTCAGAGGCTCTCTGTCCGCAATAATTAAGTTGAATTTTTTTGCCATATCATGACTTCCTTCTGATTATAATTCTAACATGAATTTTTCCGAATTCAAGGAAAAGCAGAGCCTGCGGTTTCTGTATTTTTGTTGACGGGCTGTGCGGAGTGCTGTAAAGTTGTCTTCATATGGCAAAAAGATTATTTTTTATTCTGTTTATGATATTCGGAGCCTGTGCTTTTGCGGAATCTGCTCTTCTGGACTGGAAGGGCAGTGAGGCAGGCTTGTCTGAAAATCCTCGCTGGCTTAAAACTTATACAAAGAAAAACAGCGTGGAAAGAATACGCTCTGATTTTTCACTGGAAAAGGATGCGTTGATTTTTGTCGGTAGCGGCATAGATGCGGACCTGGACGGAGCCCTTCAAAAGGCCCGGGCAGATGCCTGCCAGAAAGCCTCAAAAAAACTTGGCGAGGAGTCAGGTATGAAAGAGGGGGCGGCAGTCCGCATTTCCGGCCTGGTTCCTGTTTATTCATTCTGGCTGCAGTACGGTGATTTTGATTCAGAAGGAGAACAAGTTGCCTCTGCTTACAAGGCCTATGAGATATATTCCGTTTCAAAGAAGAGCTGGAATGCTAGCAAAGCGGCAGTAAAATAATGAAAAGCCCCTGTACTTTTTGCACAGGGGCCTTTTTTAGATGTGGGTTATTTCTTTTGCCTTTTCAGTAACTTTTGCGGCAAGAATTTCCGTGTTATCCCGGTTTTCGGTTATAATCCTTACGAAAACTGAGCCGGCAACTACAGCCTCCACATAGTCTGCCAGGGCTGCCGACTGCTCTCCGTTGGAAATGCCGAATCCTCCGTAAACCTTGCTTCCGCCTGCATTTACTTTTTTAAGGAAGCTCAAGGTTGTGCTGTCGACTGTTGTTTCTGTTCCTGTAATTCCAGCGCGGAGAGCCGCATAGATGAACGGGAAGCCTGCGGTTGCAAGTTTTGAAAGCCGCTCATCGCTCATGCTTGGAGCTGCCACAGGAATATTTATCATGCCGTTCTTTCTGCAGGCTTCTGTAAGTCCTTCGTCAAAGTCGAAAGGAAGATCCGGAATGATCATTCCCTTTACGCCGGCCTCCGCCGCTTTCCTGCAGAAATTTTCAACTCCCGGTGTGTAGACAAGGGAACCATAGCTCATAAGGTAAATCGGAACTTCCGGAAATTCTTTGTGCAGCGTTGAGATGAATTTAAGTCCGTCTGCAGTTCGGTATTTGCGGTTCAAAACTTCCGTGCAGGCCGTCTGAATTGCCGGGCCGTCTGCGCTTGGATCGCTGAAGGGCAGCTGAATTTCAAGAATATCTGCTCCGCCGGCAATAAGAGCTCTGGCTGCTGCAAGCGCCTTTTCATCTGTTGGAAATCCCGCAACAAGGTGGGACATGAGTTTTACTTTATTCATAGTTGTCTCCAAAAATTAGTGTGGGTTAGTGGTCATTCATCAGATTTGCATCGTGAATGTCTTTTGAAGCATTAAGACGCTCAAGCTCTGCAATAAGGAATTTCTTCCATTCTGCCGGTCTGAACACAGGGCAGGTGATGAATATGTCTTTGTCGCCGCGGCCGCTCATGTTTATGATGATTGCTTTGTCTTTTGTAAGTTTCGGAGCAAGTTTGATTGCTTCTGCTCCTGCGTGCGCGCTTTCCATAGCAAACAGAATGCCTTCATTTTTTGCAAAGAACTTAACTGCCTCAAGGGCTTCCTTGTCCAGCGCCGAGCAGAATTCTATCCGTCCGGTGCTGCCAAGTTCTGCAAGCTGAGGTCCTATTCCGCAGTAGTCCAGTCCAGCTGAAATTGATCGTGTAGGCAATGCCTGACCGTCATCATCAAGAAGAAACCGTGATTTGTATCCCTGCATGATTCCTTCCCGGCTTGCGTTTCCTGTCATTCTGGAAGCGTTTTCTCCTGCGTTCGGACCGATTCCGCCGGCTTCTACAGCAATAAGTCGGGGCTTCTTTTCATCTATGAAAGGACTGAAGAATCCTATTGAGTTTGATCCGCCGCCGCAGCAGGCAATCAGTGCTTCCACGTCAAGGTTTCGTTCTGCAGCCTGTTTTTTTACTTCCTGGCCAATTACGCTCTGGAATTCCCGTACGATATCCGGGAACGGAGCTGGTCCTAGAGCAGAGCCAAGACAGTAGTGGGTCGTGTCCGGGTGGGCTGCCCAGTCCCTCATTGCTTCGTTTACAGCATCTTTAAGGGTGCGGCTTCCGCTGGTTACAGGTACTACTTTTGCACCGTAAAGTTCCATTGAGGCAACGTTAGGCTGCTGTCGGCGCACGTCAACTTCTCCCATATATACGATGCATTCAAGCCCCAGTTTTGCACATGCGGCTGCTGTCGCAACTCCGTGCTGTCCGGCGCCTGTTTCTGCGATGATTCTGGTCTTACCCATTTTTTTTGCAAGAAGACACTGACCGATAGCATTGTTGATTTTATGTGCGCCTGTATTTGCAAGTCCTTCAAGCTTTATGTAAATCTGTGCTCCGCCAAGCAGTTTTGTGGCTGTAGGAGCATAATACAGAGGAGTTTCTCGACCGATGTAATCACGGCGGATTTCATCAAGTTCTGAAAGAAAATCTTTGTCCTGCATATATTTTTTGAATGCAGCTTCAAGCTCATCCAAAGGTCGTCTCAGCACTTCTGCTACATATTTTCCGCCGAAGCGGCCAAAAAATCCGTTGTCTGATTCCATATATTTTTACTCCATGTTCTATTCAAGTATTGACTGGAAAAGTGCTTCCAGTTTTGCATGATCTTTTTTTCCTGGTTCCGACTCCAGACCGCTGCATACGTCAATAAGTTCTGGATTGAACTTTTTTACAAGCAGTGCGGCATTCTCCGGGGTAACTCCGCCGGAAAGCCATAGCGGTGAAAGTTTTGCAGCTTCCTCAACCAGGTGCTCCGGTACTGTTTTTCCTGTTCCGCCGTAGCGTTCGTCCCCTTCTGCATTTTCTTTGTTTATGTTTTTTGCGTCAATAATTACCCGGGGAAACCCTCTTGCAAGAATCTGCTTTAACTGCAGAACGTCTTCCTCTTCTGCAAGCGGCACTGCAGGATAGCCCATTGAGATGTCAGCCTTTTCTGCACAGCCATGAAACTGAATGCCGTCCAGAATTCCCTGACAGCACAGTTTGTATGCGGCGTTTCCGGCTTCACTTTCCGGTTCCACGATTACTCCTGCCATAAGAGGAACCTTGTTGATTTTTCCGCTCTGAGCGTATTCGGCAAGCTCCTGTCTTATTTCTGCAAGTTTCTGTCCGTCGGCAGAACTGTTTGTCCGCGGTGATTTTTCTGCGAAAATAAAGCCAAGTATGTCTGCTCCAAGCAAAGCTGCTTTAAGGGCATCTTCTTTTTCCTTGAGCCCGCATATCTTTACGAGGGGCTTGTTTTCATTCTTCTGCTCAAGCAGGAAAGAAACTTTCTTCCAGAATGAATATTCGTATTCAAGCCGGTCTGTTTTTCCTGCATTTTTTGTAATGACTTTACCAGCAGTTTCGCCTGTTTTGAATCTCTGGCAGCCGCCTCACCGATAAGGACTGCGTGGAAACCGATGTTTCCTACAAAAGCCGCCGCTTCCGGAGTGATGACTCCTGATTCCGAAATGATACGAGGGAAGGGCAGATTTTCACCTTTTTCAGAATAGATTTTTCTGATCAGCTCCTTAAGCTTAAGCGGAATCAGCAGGTCGATTGTAAAAGTCTTTAAATCCCGGGAATTTATTCCCAGTACAATCTGGCTGTCTGCATTCATTTTATAGGCAAGAGAAAGAACATGGAACGCCTTCTCAATGTCGGAGTCTTCCCGTATCTCAAGGAGAACCGAGATTCCCAGACTGAAAGCCCGATCTGCCATTGAAAGAAGTTTCTGCAGGTCAAGAATCCGTGCGATGAGCAGAACGGCATCTGCACCGCAGCGGTATGCAATGTCAATTTCCTCACATTCAAGAAGGAAATCCTTTCGGAGTACGGAAACTTTTCTGCCGGCTGCTTTACATGCTTTCTGAAGATCCTGAAGATTTCCGTGGAAGTAGTTTTCTTCTGTAAGGCAGCTTATTGCACTTGTTCCGGCCTTTGCATAGGTTTTTGCTGTTTTTGCGGCATCCAATTCCGGTGCAATCAGCCCTTTTGAAGGTGATGCACGCTTTATTTCAAGAATTGTTCCCGGTTCCGGCAGAAATGGAACTACAGGACGGTTTCTTTTTTCCGGCACTTTATGTCCGAATGAAAATCCCAGCTGTTCAATCTGTTTTCGCCGTCTATCACATATTTCTTTTAAGATATCCATAAAATTCCTTTTTCTAGTTTGTGCTTGCGGCTTTTACTTCCTCAAGTTTTTTCGCCACCGCTCCGCTGTCTATTGCCTTAATGATTTTCACACAGCCTTCCTTGATGGATTTTGCTTTTCCGCCAATGTAAAGTGCGGCACCACCGTTCAGGGCTACGGCTGCTTTCAGGGTTCTGCGGCCCTTGCCGGAAAGAATGTCCAGTGCGAGCTGAGCATTCTCTTCACCTGTTCCTCCGGCAAGCTCCTCGTTCTTGCAGCCTGTAAGTCCATAGTCAGCAGGATTGATTACATATCGCTTTTCTTTTCCGTCTTCGTCAATTTCAAAAACTTTTGTAGGCACAACCGGTGAAATTTCGTCAAATCCGTCATCAGAAACTACGACCATTACCCGTTTTGCTCCAAGGAGCTTTGATGCTCTGGCAACAGGCGCAAGAAGTGACTCTGAATAAACGCCAAGCATCTGATATTTTGCGCCTGCAGGATTTCGGCTCCGTTGCCATGAGTGGCTGCACCGCCGGCGGCAATATTGAAGGCTTTACTTACATCATCGTCAACTCCCTGCACCAGGCTTGTCTGAGCTTCATTGGTCAGAACTACGGTGCGAAAAACTACAAGCGGCTGCATCTGGTGCTGCGCACC
>JAFPCT010000078.1 GCA_017390125.1 Treponema sp. | reverse complement strand
GGACAGAAAGTCCCTTGTGTTTTTTGATGTTTCCGACGAAAAGAATTCTGCCGTCTTTTTTTTCTGCATAAGGTTCTGAGCTGGAGAACCAGGATGGAACGGCATTGTAGGTTACTATGACAGGCTTCTTTGTCCTAAGATGGAAAAGAATGCGGCTGCGGGAAAAATCAGAAACTGTGAACACTGCCTTTGAGCGGAATGCAGCATAGGCATAAAAGAGTTTTCTGACGAGGGTTCCTGTTCTGGATGCAAGGGAAGGAACGTCAAGAAATACGACGTCATGAATTGTTGTATATACCGGAACTTTTATGCCCTGGGGAATGTTGCAGTAGGGACTGTAGAAAAGATCACAGTCATTTATCTTTTTTGAAATGTCCTTCGGAAAGTTAAAAAGTTCCTTCAATGAGAATGGTTTTATGCCGCATTCTATCAGAACGGCATTGTCCGTGTTTTTAACGGCAGAAAGCTGTTCCCTTGAGCCAATCAGAGTACACTGGTAATTTTTAAGGAAAAACGGCAGCAGGGCCTCAAGATATGAGCCGATGCCTCCGCTTCCCAGCATTCGTATGTCTACGGCAATTTTCATGTTATGCATTCGCTGTTTTACTTATCATATAGTCGACGATTTTTTCGCCGGCTTTGCCTTCATTCATCCATGCAGTTTCTTTTGCAGTCTTGCGCTCTGCTGCAAGGACAGGGCTGTCGCTTGCATTCTGGATTACATTTTTAATGTCCGCGAAATCCTTTTCCTCAAGTTTTATGCCCATCTTCTCAAGGATTGCAAACTGCCAGAGCTGTTTGTTCAAATCGTATGCGTCATATGGACGCAAATCCATGTCTGTATTTACATACATAACCGGTTTGTTGCACAGGAACGTGTAGTCAAAGATGATTCCTGAAAAGTCTGAGATCATAATGTCCGCGCGTTTCATTGAATGAATGTTGTCACGGTTGTAATCCCATTCGACGTTCGGGTTGTCCTTGTATCTGTTCTCAAGGCGTGAAAGCATGTCTGCTTCAGATTTTTTAGACTGAGGGTGCGGACGAACGATAATCTTCCAGCCGGTTTTTGAAAGAGGATCAAGAAGCTTTTCTCCGTATTTTTTAAGTACGCCCACTTCTCCCCATGACGGAGACACAAGGACAGTGAAAATATGGTTTTCTTCTTCCGGAAGGGACTTGATTTTTTCAGAAAGCACGTCAAGATAAGAGCATCCTACTGTTACAAGTTCTTTTTTGTTGATTCCCCGCATTTCTTCAAGAGTCTGTATGTCTGCTTTCTGGTAATCCCCTGTAAGAAGCACAGAATCGAAATAGTCCAGTCCGAAAAGGCGGTATGTTGTTGCGTCATTAGGCATGTGAAGCACATGAGAATAGTGCTTTACGTTTTTTGAGCGCTTGAGCTGGTATACCTGAAGTCCAGGTGTGGTCATGAGCAGGAAACCTGCAGAAAGCATATTAAGTTTTGCAAACGCTGCGTTTCCTTCGCCAATGTACTCAGCCTTTACATACTCATATTTGTTCTCAAAAACAGGATCTGTCTTTGAAGATGTGTAGTAGGCAAGAGGAAGTTTTCTTTTCTCGAATTCTTCTACGACTGGTTTGAATACGTTCCAGTACTGGTTTCCTTCATTGTAGATTACATAAGGCTTGTATGAGGCGTCTACTATTCCGGAGCCGTCTTTTTTTCCTGAGAAAAACAGTTTTATTTTAATGAAAGCTGCTTTTGCAAGAAAAAACAAGGTCGCTGCAGCACCAATCAGAATAGAAAAGAGCATGCTTCCCGTACCAGGGTCTATATAAAGTAAAAATGTTGTGTTCATATAATTCTCCATTTGTTATTTGATTCCCTGTTCCCAGTTTTCTGAATTGAACAGGTCTTTGCTTACAGTGTACCAGTCCTTCTCCGGGACCTTGAATGTATAGATTCCGTTCCCCCCCGGCCGCCAGTTGTGTGTCAAAACTACGCCCGAAGCCTTTTTGATTTCCGGCGGTACAATCTTGATTTTATTTCCTGTGAACGGGTTCACTGCATTATTGATAATGTCTTTGAATGCAAGGGACGGAACGTCTGCAGTTGTCATGAAGTCATTGTTTACCTTCATTTTGCCTGTTGCATTGAAATCCTTCATGAAGAGAATCGGGTGGTTGTGGTCAGGGTTGTAATATGCAGGCCATTCACCCTTGTAATTGCTCAATGCGTAACCTTCCGGATTTCCTATTCCATGGTCGCTTACGAAAATAATTCTTGTGTTGTCGTAGCAGCCGTTTTCCTTAAGGTAATCAAACCATTCTCCCATGCGCTTGTACACGGCGATGTTTCCGTCGGAACTTGATAGCGGCAAAGGATTTTTTTCTGTTATGTTCATTGACGGCTCAAAGTCAGGAGCCTGAAGAGCCTGTCCTGAGTGAGTGGTGTCGTTTACGATTGTAAAATACTGGTTTCCTTTTCCGGAAAAATCTGTGAGTCGCTTCATGAATGAAAGGGCAGAATAATAGTCAAGGAATTCCATGATGTCAGTGGTCTGGTTGTCGCTTGACCACCACATGCCGTCGTCATATACGCTGTCCCGGGCAAAGAGCGGAACAAATTTGAACAGACTGAACCATGCAAGGTTTCTGCGGATTGCTGTGCTTGTAATGTTCTGTCGGACCTTGTCCTGGTTTTCCTTTACCCAGAGTCCTGTATACTTTCGTTCTACGTTGTATCCGGTGATTTTCGGGTAAGGGTCTGTAATGGTCATGTCTGGAATCCAGCTGTAGTTTGCCCAGCTCAGGTCGGAAACTGTTGCTGTAAAGTCAGACTGTTCCGTAAAGACTCTTGGCATAAGGAGGAGAGCCTGATTCTGCTTGTCTACGAGTTTTTCTGAACTGCGTCTGTTGATTTCTGCAGGAGTGTAATCGTAGCCGCCGAAAAGCGGAGGTGAACCAAGCAAAGTTCCCTGATTGAATGACACTGTGTTCTTGTAGAATGTAAATCCTGTGAATTTGTCGTAAAGTTCAGGGAAATTTTCAAAAATTGTCTCAACGTAAGCGCCCTGAGCACGGTCAAACATGAATACAAATACGTTCTGTCCGTCTTTTGTAAGGTGATAAATCGGCGATACGCTGGTTTCTTCCTGGACGTCTTCTGCAAGGGAAGCACGGTAAGTCCTGTATGATGAATTTATCTGTGAGATGTGAACTACTGAGATTGCGGCTTCTGCCATGAGGATAATTGAGACAAGGGCACTCAGGGCTTTTGTCTGTTTGAACCTCAGGAGAACCGCCGGAATTGCAGCTACAAAAAGTACGGCTGCTATGTTGAGCAGGACTATTCCTAAAGGAGATGCTGTTATTGAAGAGTCAAAAGTAATGAGACGGGAAAGGTTTCCGTAGTTTCCGTTGAAACAGAATGCGTCTGTCATTGCTACAAGAAGAATTGAGGCAAAGAATACAGACATAAGTGTCTGAATCCTCCTGTGGAAGAGGAAGTAGATGTTGTACTTTTTACCATTGACTTCGGCAGAAATAAACTTGATGCCTGGATTGTACTCTTCAATGCGCGTAATCTTCATATAACGGCATTGTTTCGCGTTATTAAAAAACTTGCGCGCTTCTGATTTGCTGT
>JAFPCT010000077.1 GCA_017390125.1 Treponema sp. | reverse complement strand
GCAGGATACTGCGGAACTGAAACTAGAGAAAAAAGGCGAAATTCTGAAAAAAGGAAACACAGCCATCATAGAAGACGCAAGTTTCAAAAGCCGCCATACAGCATCGGTTTCCATAAAGGCTGATGAATCCGATGAAAAAAAATACATCCAGCAGAACAGTACCAGCGCATCAGTAACCATCACCGGAATAAAACTTGAGGCTGACCTTGCGCTCTCATCAGCGGAATACAACCTTTTAAGTTCCCTTTCACAGAAAATATCATCTGCAAAGCCAGTTCTGAAGGTCATGAGTTTTTCAGACCAGTACATCTTCAATCATGCAGACACATCACTTGAAAAAAACTCCGAGATAAAACTCAATTTTTCAGAATTTAAGGTTCCGCTGGCCCTGTACGGAAATGCAAAAAGCAGAAAAAACCGTTGGGCACTCACTTCCAGGGCCGAAGAGGGCTTTGAGTTGATTTTCGAACAGTTCCACAACCTTACGCTAAAGGGCGGAATGCACACGGAACAGTCAAGAAGCCCCTCTTCCTCCGACGTAACCGACATTGAGGACGAAACATATCTTTCCGGATATGCGGATACCACAAAAGAATCTTTCTCAACAGGTTCCCAGGACGCAGAAAAACGTATCGTCGACTTCTCCGCCCTGATCGGCATGAACCTTTTATTTCTGAACCTTGCTCCTCAGCTTTCATTCAAAGCCCAGGAAAAATACTCCGTAACAAGCAGCGTAAAATATACAGACATCTTTACGCTTGAGGCAGAAATTCCATTCTGCATAAAGAACCAGAATTTTACGTTCCGCTACACCCGTGAAGGCGGCGGAACTCTGCTGATGCAGGAAGCAGGAGGAACATACGGAACCGATTATTCAATGCTCAGGGACAATTTTTCATCCCATGACTTTTTCTTCAGAGCATTTGCAGCAGGAGACCTGTTTTCATCCCGGGAAAAGGACACAATGAGCGGCATAAGCGAATCCGACCCCTCTACGGAAAGCCTGAATTATTCTGGAAAATACTACTTTTCATGGAAGCGCCCGGTTTTTGCCGACATACGGGACCTGTACATTCCGTCAAATTTCACATTCTCAGCGACCCGCAGCATCGTAACTTCCGGCGACACCAGCGACACATATGTCTACAGCGCCACATTGCTGAATACTCCTATGAACCTTTTCGGCTCCATGAGCCGGTACAGGCTTTTCAGCTTCTATAAAACTGACGAATACATTCTTTCCCTTACAGGAAATGCAAAGATTCCGGTTGAAAGCCCCGCAGACAGACTGCTCAGCCTTTCAGCATACCTTTCTTCCGGCTTCTTCATGAATGAAAACGACGTTCTCCGAGCAGGAATGGAAGTAAAGATGCAGACAGACGAAAGCTGGTCTGCAGAAACCAGCATGAACTACAAGCGCAGGACAGGCTCCTCACCGATAATCAGTATCTGCCGTCTCATCTGCCCAAAATATGACTGGTCTGCGGCCGTGCTCACCAGAACCAATGCGCTGGATGCAAAAATTTCCCGCAGCGACGAAATCACCACACAGAAATATGAGCTGAGCCACAAGCTGAGCATGGAATTTTCAGGATTGATAACGATAAACTTAGGAACCGCCCTTTCTGCAAGCTACAAGGACTCAACTCAAGTTCTCACCCTGAACCTGACAGGAACGGCAGGCGGTAAAATCTCATTCTAAAACAGGTCAGAAGACATCACTGCAACGGAGCAAAATATCCGGTCTCGTCCCGGCCGCTTCGGTTAAGGAGATATGCCTCAACCTCCACAGGAAGGTACTTTTCCCCGAAATTCGTAGGAAGCGCCGAAACATAGCTGAAGGTATAAAGCCCCGTAGGCTCATCCAAAAGGTCTTCAATCACAGAGGAAAGACCTTCTGACCGGAACATGTAATATTCTTTTCCCGGAGTATTGTGAACCACAAAATCAAGCTCCTCATCCGGAGCCCGGTCATTAACAAGAACGGAAGAAACGTAAATATGATTGTTGTTCAGATAGGCACTGGTTTCCGCAAGGCTGTATTTTTCAAATGCGGTAAGGGTCGTCTTTCCGGCAGAAACCAGTATCACGGCCCTTTTCTTCTCGCCGTTTATAAGTTCATTTGCCGCAAGCCGCAGCACAAGGTCAAGGGGAACCTCATCTGAAAAAGGAGTCTTCAGGCCGTTTACGTTGAACATTTTTAGACCGGCAGGAGTTCCTTTGTATTCAACAGCAGGAACTTTTCCCGCAGAGATAACTCTGAGGGTTGAGACATTGTCCTGCATTGAGTCAATAAGCTCTCGTACAACAGAATTTATCTCCTCGTCGCAGCCCTTCGCATAAGCAGAGCGGTCGATCACAAGGGTAACGTCGCACACTGTATTTGCAGAAGAAACGCCGGTAAGCTTGAGTTTCGAAACCGGTCTCTTCTGCTCCGTAACGTAGAAATTATTCTCCTTCAGTCCTACAACAGGATTTCTGTGGCGGTTCTCAACCCGTATATCAAGATTGACAGAAGGAAATTTTGAGGCATCAACACGCTCAATCTGAACGAAGAGCCCCCCTACAAGCTCCTGCATCTTGGACATGACGTAAACTTCATTGGTCTTCACGTCCGTAACAAGAATGTTTCCGTTTACGTCAGGAACGGCGCTGGTAAGTCTTGAAGGTTCGTTTCCCGTGCGCACACATTCAAATGTCGAACCGGACACAGGGTCAACAGAAATAACCTTATTCGTGTCACAAACCACAAGGAAATCATTCCATACCTTCATGGATTCAGGCCGGTTGAAAGTACGCTCTGAGCAGAGAATCCGCCGGAAATTTCCCGCACGGTCAAATTCATATATGCAGTCCTTTACATCGTCACATACAAAAATACTGTCATTCAGGAACGCAATTCCAGTCGGCCCGCGGAGACCCTCGAAATCCTTCTGCCTTCCTCCAAAGAAAAACAGAGGATTTCCTTCCTTGTCAAAAACGTCTATGCGGCTGTTGCCGTAATCAGAAACGTAGATGTTGTTCCTTGAATCTTCTGCAAGATACTGAGGACCCAGCATCTCTCCAAGTCCGCGGCCCTTCTGACCTATGTACTTGATGAACTTTCCCTTTCTTGTAAAGAGGGCAAGCCTGTCACCCGCACTTTCACTTATAAGGAGCTTTCCGTCATACAGACGGATTATATCCATCGGACGGTCAAGTCCGTTCAAAGGTCCCGTAATTCTTGAAACCACGGTACCGTTTACGTTTATCTCAACAAGTTCATTAGAGCCGTAGGCAAGGACCCAAGCAGTTCCCTTGTTGTTCGCAAGGACAGAAACAGGCCCGCTGAAAATCTGGTTTCCGTTGTATGTTCCCGGATAGCTTCCGGCCTCCGTATAGCGAGTCTCCCGGGAAAAATCAGAGGAAACCCTCCTCTCCCTTACGATCTCAATCTTGTTCTGAAGGAGAAGTCCGCCGTAACCGCCTTCCGATATGCGCAGCCAGCTGCTGAGGGCTGTGGATTCCATTCCAGAATGATAATAGGACTTTCCAAGCCAGTCCATTATGAGGGAATCTTCCGGCAGGTAATTCAGGGCTTTTTCAAACTGCATTACGGCTTCGTTATAGCTTCCGCGGTAGAAAGCCTGCACGCCGCGGCGGAATTCCTGGGCGGCAAAACCTTCTTCCGAAGACCTCATGCCTTCCCCGGAATACAAGCCTGCAGTCTGGGAAAAAAGAGGAAGAGAAGAAAAAACAAGGGCTGAGACAAAAAGAAGGAACCTGAGGAAACATTTCATCTGCGGTCTCCTTCAAGGGAGACAGTCTTTATGTGGGAGACAATCTCCTCGTTCTCGCCGTCAATAGCCTCTGCCATTTCAAGATATTTCATTGAATCCTTGTACAAACCAAGCTTATAATAAACCCAGCCCAAAGAATCCAGGCATGCAGGAGAATCAGGAGAAAATTCCACGGCCCTCTTGCAGCATGAAAGCGCCCGGGTTAAATCCCGGTTCTCACAGGCAAGGACATAGCCGATTCCGTTCAGCGCGGTTACGTTGTTTGCGTCTATCTCAAGGGATTTTTCATAATATTCAAGGCACTTGTCCACTTCTTCCTGTTCCCATGCGATATATGCAAGGGAAGCATATACGGAAGCAAGCTTGTAGCCGCTTTCAAGAAGTTTTGAAAGCTCAAAGTTCGCCAGCCTCTTGCGGCCGGAAAGCGTATAGATTACGGCAAGAATGAAACGGCACTGCTGGACACGCTCAAGCTGCTGCCCGCCGGTTACGACCTGCTCAAGATACAGAAGGGCATCCTCATATCTTTTTAGCTTTGTAAAGCAGAGTCCGAGATAATATGCAATGTCAATGCTGTCCGCTCCGCTCATTGCAGGAAGAGCAAGAAAGAATGCGAGGGCATCCGAATATTTTTTTTCGTTGTATAAATTTATTCCCTCAGACAAGACATTTAAATCCGACATCATCCACCCCACTGCCGTTTTTTTTATTATAGCGTAATTTTTATTTCTTTCTCAATATAAGGGCGGAAGGAAAGCCTCCTGTTCCGCACTGAATTTCCGTCAGCCTGATATAATCTTGACGCCGTCCGCAGAATGAACCTCATAGCATTCCGGCTTGAAGCCGAATATGTGCTCATATTCAGTAAGCTTCTGCCTGAATTTCTCTACGTCCTCATTCCGCAGGAACGCGTACATACAGCGTGCAAAGCCCTTTCCGGTAATGCGGCCGCATGACACAGGATTCCGGATATCCTCAATGGTCGGATCAATCTCAGAAACCCGCTTTACAAGCCATTCAATTTCCGGGCATGAAAGGTCAAAGAAATCCCTCAGGCTTTCATGACTGTGGTTCACGGCCCTGGCAAAATGCATGAAATCGCCTTTGGAGCATGCGGTTATAGCGTCCATTACGTCCCCGTGCTCACGAATTACGCAGAGGAGCTTTCTTCTGGTATCTTTCGAAACCTCGGAGAGAGCCTCGTTTATGTCCGTTACGTTGGAAATGTACTGCCATCCCCCGAAACGGTTCGGCTTCTCTTCCCTGAGGTCTCCCAGAATAAGGGCGTTCTCCGGTTCATAAAGAGTTTCGCGGTTCCACATCTCATAGCGAGGAACCTTCGCATCCACAATCAGGATCTTCATGCCGGAAAAATCAAAAGGAACCAAATCATAGGAATTCCTGTAGTAGTCCGTACAGATGAAATTGCCGGCCTTTGCGTATATGGCGGCAAAATTATCCGCGTTGTGGTTTTCCTGCTGAAGGAAAAGCCTGTTTCCCCTCTCTATAACCTGAACCATCGTAGAATCGTTCAGCTTAAGGTCAAACAGAGTCCAGATTGCCTTTGCGGCCGCAACCTTTATCGCAGTGGTGATTCCGAATCCTGCGGAAGGAAGAATCTCGCTGCAGATCGTGATGTCCATTCCTCCAAGAGTAAATCCTCCGGAAACAAATCCATAAAGAACAGCCTTAACCGCGTTGGCCCAGCGGTCTTCCTTGCGGAATTTGAGCGCCGACAAGTTTATTTTCTTTGTGTCATCGAGCTGTACAAAATATAGCCTTACTGAAGAATCATCACGTTTGGAAACAGAAACATATACAGAAATATCTACCGCCAGAGAAAGAGCCTTGTCTCGGAAAAACCATGTGTTCTCACCCATCAGGTGAAATCTTCCCGGCGCACTTGCCGTTACATCAGGACTTTTTTCAAATTGTTCAAAGTGTACTTTTTCTATCTGAGTCATTTGGCCGATACCCCATCCTTATGCACTTTTTTTCTTAAAGCGGCCAAAAATCCTCTGACTTTTAAAAGCCGCCGTGTTGAGTTTTTTTTAATAAATACCGATAATATCTTAAAACCATGAACCGATTTTTACAAGTTTTTTGTATTCTTTTTTCCGCATTGATTTTATCGCTCGGCCTTCCGAACGAACTGCTCACTTTCGGCTCTCCAGTTTTCGGGCTCATAAGTCTGGTTCCGTTTTACCTTGCATACAGAAGCATAAAGAGCTACACAGGAGGGGCGGCTTTATTCGCCCTTCACGCTTTTACCGTGCATATGATCTCAAGCTACTGGCTTGCGTTCTTCAAGGATTTCGCAGCATTCACCCTGGGAGCCAGCGCGCTGGGGACGGGAACCATTGGATTCTGCGCCGGACTCCTTTTCTACCTTCCGTTCTCAAGAAAGCAGAAAGGCGATCTTCTGGAAGACTTCTCCACACAGAAAAAATCCGTTACATCTCCTATCAGAGTAATCTGGTTTGCAACGGTATACATAATCTACGAATGGCTCAAATCCTGCGGTTTCATCGGTTATCCGTGGGGCGTGCTCTCAGGAACGATGTTCCGCTGGAAAGTATTCTCCCAGATAGCAGACATAACAGGAACCTACGGAATATCATTCTGCACCGCCCTTTTCGCGGCTCTAGCAGGAGAAGGAATATTCCTGTTCTACGAGCTTCCGCGCCATGAGAAGTCTGAAAGATCCGCAGGACAGTACGCGAGGCTCTCCCTTGCGGTTCTGGCTCTGTTCGTTCTGATTTTCGCATACGGAACATCAAGGCTCCTCAAGCCGGCAAAACCTGAGAAGACAATAAACGCCATACTGGTACAGCAGAACGCCGACCCGTGGAAACAGGACACAGACAACAATACAATTCTGGTCTCACAGCGCCTCACAAAGGAAAAGATCCAGGAAGCAAAGGCAGAAGGAAAAGAAATCGACCTGATAATCTGGAGCGAGGGCTGTCTGAAATATTCGTATCCGATTGCAGAAAACCATTACAAGAACTATCCCCTTGAAAAATCCGTGGCAGACTTCATACAGGAGTGCCGCATTCCGTTCATTCTCGGCGGAACATACATCCGCGGAAATCCAGGTCCGGGACGGAAACTTTTCAACGCAGCCCTGCTTTTCGACAAAAACGGAGAATTCCGGGGCTTCTACGGCAAAAACCACCTTGTCCCTATGGCAGAAAGCATTCCGTTCTCAGAATTCAAGCCTGTGGCAGACTTTCTGAAAAAAGTAATCCACATTTCCGCAGGATTTACTCCGGGAGACCAGTACACTTTCTTTGAGATTCCTGCAAGAAAGGCAGAAGGCTCCCTTCTTCCGGAGACCGCAGTAATAAGCCTAAAAGACAGCCTCGCTGCACAAAGACAAAAGGAAGAGGAGCAGCCTTACGTAAGAATCAGCACGCCGATATGCTTTGACGACTCGTTCCCTGACATATGCCGTCCGCTTGTAAGGCACGGCTCGGAAACTTTCATCAACATAACGGACGACTCCTGGTCCCGCACAAAATCCGCGGAGATGCAGCACTTCGTGATCGCCTCTTTCAGGACAATCGAATACCGCACCTCAATGGCACGTTCCTGCAACTCCGGTTATTCAGTTGTCCTTGACTCAAAGGGGAACATAATCTGCGACCTTCCGCTTTTCCAGGAAACTGCAACCATAGCAAGCATTCCGGTCTATAAACCGGAATCCACAATATATCTCCGGCTGGGAAACTGGCTTCCTCATTCTGCCGTACTGTTCTCTCTGGCCTTAATGTTCATCACGTTCCTGCTCAAAGACAGGACAGAAACCGTTAAGTCAGAACGAAAGAAGCTGAGCCGGATAAGCAGAAAATACATTAAGAAAAGAGGCGCAGAATGAGATGTCCTTACTGCGGAAGCCTTGACGACAAGGTAATAGAATCACGCACAATGGCAAACGGAGAGACAATCCGCCGACGAAGGGAATGCAACGCATGCAGCTACCGCTTTACAAGTTATGAGAGGGTTGAGGAAAAACCTTTTCTGGTAGTGAAGCGCAACGGAAAGCGGCAGCCTTTCGACAGGACAAAGCTGTCAAAGGGAATCGAGCGCGCCCTTGAGAAGCGCTCCGTTGGAAGCGCAGCCATCGACAACCTTGTAAGCGAGATTGAAGACGCAGCAATCATGAGCTCAAAGACAACCCGTGAAATTTCTACAGAAAGTCTTGGCGAACTTGTACTAAAACGGCTTTACAGACTGGACAAGGTCGCATATATACGCTTTGCTTCTGCATATAAGCACTTCGAAACTCTTGAAGAATTCCTTACGGAAATAAAAAACGCGGAGGAAAAGAACAATGGCTGACGAATCGGTTTTTCCAGAATGGCGGGCATTCTTGGGCTCAAGCAAAGATGAGGAAACCAAAAATTTCATAAAATCTGTAGTAAAGCGCTCAGGAAGCATAGTCCCTTACGACAGGACAAAAATTGAAAGCGCCATAGGAAAGGCAATCCTTTCAGTGGAAAAACATATCGATCCGGACAGAGCGTCTTCCCTCACCGACCTTGTGGAGGAGCGTCTGCGTCTCCAGATGGCGGGAGCCAGAAGCCATTCAATTCCAGCCATCGAAGAAATTCAGGACATTGTTGAGTCCGTGCTCATCGAAAACAAGGAAGTGGAAGTGGCAAAGGCATACATAATCTACCGTGCCCGCCACGAAGCGATGAGAGACACGAAATCCCTGATGCTGGACATAAACAAAACCATGGACGGCTACCTGGGACAGAATGACTGGCGCGTTCATGAGAATGCAAACGTAAACTTTTCCCTGGGTGGTCTCATACTTCACAATTCAGGAACAATCACGGCAAATTACTGGCTCAACAACATATACTCAAAGGAAATTGCAGAAGCCCACAGGACAGCCGCATTCCATCTCCACGACCTTTCAATGTTCTCCGGCTACTGCGCGGGCTGGTCCCTCAGACAGCTCATTCAGGAAGGTCTGGGAGGCGTTTCCGACAAAAACTCCTCTAAGCCGGCAAAACATCTCTCAACCCTCGTAAACCAGATGATAAACTTTCTGGGCGTCCTTCAGAACGAATGGGCAGGAGCACAGGCCTTCAGCTCATTCGACACATACCTTGCTCCTTTCGTAAAGGCAGACAATCTTTCTGACGAAGAAGTACATCAGTGCATCCAGAACTATGTCTTCGGCATAAACGTGCCAAGCCGCTGGGGAAGCCAGGCGCCGTTCACAAACATCACTTTGGACTGGACATGTCCGGAAGACCTCAGGCACAAGAAGGCAATTGTAGGGGGCAAGGAACAGGACTTTACATACGGCGACTGCCAGAAAGAAATGGACATGATAAACCGCCATTTCATCGAAATAATGCTTGAAGGCGATTCAGACGGCAGAGGCTTCGGCTACCCTATTCCGACATACAACATCACCAGAGACTTCAACTGGGAAAACGAGAATGCACGTCTCCTTTTCGAGATGACCGGCCAGTACGGAACTCCGTATTTCCAGAATTTCATAAACTCAGACCTTGATCCAAGCGACGTGCGCTCAATGTGCTGCCGTCTGCGGCTGGACAAGCGGGAGCTCAGAAAAAGAGGCGGCGGTCTCTTCGGCTCAGATGAATTCACAGGAAGCCTCGGCGTAGTAACGATAAACCTTCCGCAGATCGGATACCTTGCGGAAGACGAAAGCCAGTTCTTCAAGCGTCTGGACTACCTTATGGATCTCGCCAGGGATTCCCTCTGCACGAAGCGCAAGGTAATCCAGAAGCTCTATGACGGCGGACTGTTCCCGTACACGAAACGAT
>JAFPCT010000076.1 GCA_017390125.1 Treponema sp. | reverse complement strand
CATTCAGATCGCTGGTAAAACGGGTCATCAGATCTCCGGCCTTGCATTGAAATCAAAAATAATGCGGCTTCTGGCAACAGTCTGAAGCATGTCATTTACAGAAGTTCCCACAAGGCGAGGAACACGGGTATTTTCAAAGCTAGGTCCGCGGCTTACTACAAGATTAAGAAGAACCGGGTCAGAGATGTTCGTTCCTTCCTCCGGCTCCTGTTCAAGGATTGTGCCGGCAGGAGAAAGGTCCGGCTTGTAAGATGGCTCAGAAAGCACGATAAGGGGATTTGCAGAGCCTGCAAAAAGAGTCTGCAGGTTCATCTTGAGCTCATCATAGTTCTGACCTACATAATTTCCAACATGATCAATGATTACACCGCGGCTTACTACGAGGGAAACCCTGCTGTATCCCTTTACGATCGAACCGGCTGTAGGGCTCTGGTCAAGGATTCTGCCCTTGTCGCCAGGAACCTCTGAATAGCGCAGGGTTATTTTTGGATAAAGTTCTTTCTTCTGCATCTCAAGAAGGGCATCTGTAAGTTCCTTGCCGCGCACTTCCGGAACCATTACTTCTTCCGGGCCTTTTACGTGAAGGAAGAAAACCATGAAAGCAAAGAAAACCATTACGATCACTGCTGCAATAACAGTAAAAATAAAAGTCTTTCCATTTGCCTGAAGAGATTCAAAATAAGAAGTGAATTCCGCCCTTTCAATTTTTACGTCTTTAAGTTTTTTTACAGAATCCTTAAGATTTTCAACAATTTTATTATCCATAACGAAATACTACCATTTTGCAAGATTCTTTACAACGAAGGGAAATGCGCAGCCTTAAACAGAGAGCACTGTTCCCACAAAATCCCGGGCACCGTTCATAAATGATTTGTAGTCCATAGCATTTTTTCCCTGCCTCTGAAGTTTTGTAACGGCATAAAATCCGCTGCCGCACTTTACAAGGATTCCGGCGGACTTTGCAAAGACAGAGACAGTTCCCGGCGCCACGTTATTACTGCCGCCCAAAGCAGTTCCTTCCTCATCAGAAAGAGGCTTTCCTTCAATTATCTTGAGGGGCAGGCCTTTTTCAAGAGTCCATGCGGAAGGATCTCCGTAATATGCCCGGACCGCACAGTCAATTTCCCGGGAAGACTTTGACCAGTCCAGTTTTGCGTCATCTTTCGTAATTATTCCAGTATAGCTTGCCTCTCCCTGCTGAGACCTGCCGGCAGGAAGGCTGTTGTTTTCTGAAACTGATTTCAGAAGAAGGGAAATCATCTTGCCGCCTCTGACAGCGGCATCATTCAGCAGGGAAAGGGCATTTTCTGTTCCGTTCAGAACCACTTCTTCCTGGGCAAGGATATCACCTTCGTCCATCTTCTGACTGATTGCCTGCACTGTAAATGCGGTTTTTGAATTTCCGTTCAGTATGGCAGCGTTAACCGGCGTACAACCGCGGTATTCCGGCAGAGCCGAAGGATGAAGGTTTATTCCGCCGAATTTGAACAGAGACATGAATTTCGGCCCGAAAATGTGGCCGTAAGCGAAAACTGCAAGAATATCGGCATTCACAGCCTGAACCGCTTCCCTGGCCGCAGAGTCAAGGTGCTCCGGAGTAAAGACCGGTATTCCTTTTTCTTCTGCAAGCTGTGCCACAGGAGTCGGAACAAGAGCCTTATGCCTTCCTTTTGCACTAGGGGGATTTGAAAGAACGCCGGCAATCTCAAAACCGCATTCAGCAGATTTTTCCAAAAGAATCCCTAATGTAACGGCGCTTGCCTCAGGACTTCCAGCATATAAAACGCGAACCATGGCGTTCCCCCTTGAAAATCTAGTTGTTCTTGTTTGCGCGGGCAGCTTTTTTTGCGGCAATCTTAGCTTCTTTTGCTTTTTTAGCGGCAGCTTTTTTTGCAGCATTCTCAACGCGGCGTGCAAACTGTTCTTCTGTTTTCTTTGCAAATTCAGGATCACCTCTGTCGATGAAAAGGTGTCCGTCCAGATGGTCATTTTCGTGCTGAATTATTCTTGCAAGCAGCCCGTCTGCCTCAAGAGTAAAAGGCCTGCCCTTCTCATTGAAAGCCTGGACAGTAACTTTTGCCGGACGCTGGATATTTTCATAAACTCCTGGAACGCTCAGACAGCCTTCCTCATAGTCGCAGAGCTCCGAGCTGGTTGAAATAATCTGAGGATTTATGAATACGCGGCGAACGTCATCATCTGCAATGACAACAAAAACCCTCTTGCTGATTCCAGCCTGAGGACCGGCAAGGCCTACGCCGTCCGCTTCGATCATTGCCTCAAACATCTCATCAAGGAATGCCCTGAATTCGTCGTTGATTTCTTCCGGTTTAACAGGTTCAGCAACCTGCCTCAAAATTTCTTCGCCTAATTTAGTTATTCTCATCTTTATATTTCCTTTACATTCTTATGCGGGCAGCTCTGGCATGAGCAGCAAGACCTTCGGCATCACCAAGATTTCCGGCGGCAGAAGCGCTTCTCAGCATTCCTTCGCTTCCGGACTGGGCACGCAAAGTTGTTACAGTCTTAAGGAATACCCGCACGCTCAATCCGCCTGTATAACGGGCACTTCCGCTGGTCGGCAGAGTGTGGTTCAATCCGGCGGCATAGTCACCGAATACTTCTGCGGCATAGTGGCCCATGAAAAGAGAACCGTAGTTCCGCACAAGAGATGCAACCTTGTTTCTTGCCTCTCCCTCTTCCATTGCAAGCTCCAGGTGCTCAGGAGCCTTGCGGTTTGCAAACTCTGCGGCCTGCTCAAGAGAATCAACAATGATGATCCTTCCGCAGGCATCAATGCTCTGCCGAGCTGTCTGAGCGGTAGAAAGAGTTTCAAGCTGCTTTTCAATTTCGCGGCTTACATTTTCTGCAAGAGCGCGGCTTGTAGTCACCATTACCGGCTGGGCAACAACATCATGCTCAGCCTGAGCCAAAAGGTCTGCGGCAACCCATTCAGGATTTGCAGATTCATCGGCAATGATGAAAACTTCTGTAGGACCGGCAACCATGTCAATGCCTACCTTTCCGTAAACCTGTTTTTTTGCAGCCGCAACAAATTTATTTCCCGGTCCGACAATTACGTCAACAGCAGGAACAGATTCCGTTCCGTAAGCCATAGCAGCAATCGCCTGGCTTCCTCCGCATGCAAAGCACTTTTTTACGCCGCAGATGTATGCAGCAGCCATAATGCCTTCATCAGCATAAGGTTTTCCGCCTGAAAAAGGTTTTCCAGGAATTCCAGTTCCCTGCTTTTCTGCAGCAGCCCTGTCATCCGGATGAACTCTTGGAGGAGTACACAGGATTATTTCATCAACACCGGCTGCTTCCGCAGGAGTTACAGTCATTACCACAGTTGAGACAAGGGGAAATCTTCCTGCTGGAACATATACACCGGCACGTTCAACAGGAATCGTTTTCTGTCCGGTAAAAATTCCTGGCGTAAGTTCGATTTCAAAATCATCAAAAGATTTTTTCTGTCTGAGCGCAAATTTTAGTGCAAGATCATGAGAATAGCAGATTGCGTCATAAACTTCAGGTTTCTCAGCCTTGAGTTTTTCGGCTGCATGCTTGAGTTCTTCCTCAGGAATCAAAAGGGAAGCAGGAGATGAAACGTCAAATTTTTCACCGTATTTTTTAAGCGCGGCATCTCCGTTCTGAATAACATCGTCAATAACTGCATTTACAGTCTCGTTTGTATCACCAAAAGTACGTCCGTTGAACCAGTCTTTTTCAACGTCAGCAGCATTCAAAATCTTTATCATAATATGGATTCTAGCGTTTTTTCTTATAATCTACAATCATAGACATTGATATAAAAACAGCTTCCAGCCGAAGCATGGACTTCAAAACCAAGGGATATCGTGCTACACTGTGGGCATGAGTGAAAATATTAAAACTGGAACATTGGAATTTGATGAATCTGAAGGCAAATTTGTAATTGCCAACGAAGAAAGCAACGAAATCGTCCGAAACCTTGAATTCGGAGACACCTTTGAAGTGCTGGTTGACGGCAAATGGGTTCAGACCCAGCTTGAAATCGGATCCAACGAAAAAGGCGAAATGACATTCAACCTTAAGGGAACACCTTACAAGGAATTCATAACAGGGGTTGAAGCCCGCTGACCGGGAACAGCACTGACACAGAGCAAACTTTCATAACTGTGTCAGCGCCTTTTTATGGGAACAGCTTTTCTTTTTTCAAAATAGTAAGGAATTCTTCTTTAGGCATAGGCTTTCCGAACAGGCAGCCCTGCAGCCTCTGACAGCCTATTGACTTAAGGAATTTATAGGCTTCCTCCGTCTCTACACCTTCTGTAAGAGTATTCATTCCAATCTTATTAGCAAGTTCGACTATGCTGATAAGAATCGGCTGAGTTTTTTCGTTTTCAGTGAATTCCTGAAGAAATTTCATGTCGATTTTCATCATGTCAAAATTGAAATCTTTAAGGACATTCAGTCCTGAGTATCCTGAGCCAAAATCATCCAGCCACAAGTCGTAACCGTTTGACCTTAAAGATTCAAGGGCATTCTTAAGCTTTGAGTCAGAATCAGAAAGGGCGCTTTCTGTAATCTCAATATGAATAAGTTCCTTGTCTATGCCGTATTTATTTATGCACCGCTCAACTTCTGAAACCAGGTCCGTAAGCTGGAAGTCCAGGCGCGAAAAGTTTATTGAGACTGGAACAATCGGATAGTTCAGTGCCTTAGCCTCGCTAAGATTCCTGCAGACCATGTCCAGCATAAAAAGGTCAAGTTTGTGGATAAGATGATATTCTTCAAGAATCGGAACAAAAACTCCAGGGGAAAGAAAACCTACATTAGGATCATTCCAGCGCGCAAGAGCTTCCGCCCCGCAGAGGGTCGCGTCTTTTGCCCATACAACCGGCTGATAGAAAACCTGAATGTATCCTCTCATGAGGGCAGATTCAATATTGTTTATGATGTACTGCTTTTTCTTGAAGTCCTCGTTCATGGAGTCGTCATATTCAATGAAATTAACTCCATAGTTTTTCTTGATTGTAGCACAGGCATAGCGGGCATGGTCACAGGCAAGAGTCGGAGAACAGTCCTTGTCTTTCGGACTGAAAATTCCAGCCTTTATGCCAAGGTTCATGCTTGATTCTTCATATTTTATGCGCAGGCGTACCTGCGTAAGCTTGTCCATAAGGGAATCTTTTTTTGCAAGAATTACAAAGTGGTCGTCGGAAAGGCGCGCGGAAAGGGAGGCTGTAAACACGTCCCTGATTATGTCGCTGGCTTTTACATGGAATTCACTTCCTGCCTTAAAACCATATTTCTCATTGTAATTCTTAAAATTCTCAATGTCGACAAAAACAAAGCACAGGTTCGAAATGTCAGTGAATTCACTGTGAAGGATGATTTCTGCCGCATGATTGAAATGAATCATATTGTGAAGGCCGGTCAGCTCGTCCTTTTTATTCTTCTCAATAAGCTGTTCCGTCATTTCCTGGAGGCTTTCCTCTCGGACAGCGTCTGTTTTTCGCTGGATATAAACGTTCAACCCTGCCACAAAAAGCATCAGCCATGCCGTAAAACCGTTTATCATCATGCTGTAGGTCAGATTTCCAAATTTTTTCTGTAAGATGAAGAATGCAAGAAATGAAAGGGAAGAAAAAAGAAGATTCGAAATCGGATGCCAGTTGAAAAGACAGAAAGTAAAGATTCCTATTGTCATGAATGCAAAAGTAAATCCGATTTTGTCGGAACTTATGCTTGAAATATACAGGGCAAAAACAACGCTGCAGAAAGAAAATATTCCCTTCAGGCAGT
>JAFPCT010000010.1 GCA_017390125.1 Treponema sp. | reverse complement strand
TCAAGTATTTTTCAAAATTTATATAGGGGGACTATATATTATAGTGATGGACAATGGAATGCAGTATATAATTCGAGTTTTGGACTTATTGAATTGATAGAAATTGAAAAAAAGACTATTAGAGCTCGCCTGAATTAGCCACAGATAGTTCACCGAGAAAAACCAAAAATTAGTCCAAGAGAAATAACCAGAAACTCAGTCTCTTTGAACTTAGATTATTTTACCGCCGGCAGTTCGGCGTTGGTTGCTTTTCCCCTGAGCGTTGTTAGGGAATATGACTCGCAATTCTTCCCGCGATAACTATTACCGCGCAGATTAAAAATCAGGGCATCGTCAAAGATTCTGTCCAGGGCACAGAGTAGAGAATCGTCCTCGTTGAAGTTCTGTTTCCATTGTGACGGCTGCTTGTTGCTGGTAAAAATCATTGTGTACGGTCCTTCCTTATTGTAGCGTCGGTCAACGAGGTCGAAAAACATCCTTGTGTTCTCCCTATCAAAGACACAATGACCAACCTCATCAATAATCAGGCAGGACGGTTTCACAAGGTTGGAGATGACTCTTCCGCTCCGACCATAGGCACGAGCCTGTGTAAACATGTCATTAAGTTCTGACATCTTTATAAAGTAGGTCTTAAGCTTATGTTGACAGCATTCGTAACCGTAAGCCATGGCGATGTGCGTTTTTCCGGTACCCGCAGGTCCGATGAGCGCGACATTTTTGTGCGAATACAGTGTTGAAAGCGACTGCAATCCTTCCAGCTGACTCACATTCTTTCCATGAACCTGACTGAAATCAAAGTTCGTAAATGTCTTTGGCGATTTCAAAGGCAGTTTACTGAGGCGAAGCATCATCTGAATAGATGCTTCGTTGTTACGTTTCTCAAGGAATGTAAACATTCTCAATGTTGCATCAATGTCCGTGTTTGAAAAATCATTATCAAGAATGAAGGTTGAAAGTTCTTCTTCCGTCATCTTTACTTTTAGGCTGTCAAAGCAGCGCATTATAAGGTTTAGTTTTGTATCATCCATAATATCATCACTCGAAATTAAATTTGTTGAATCCGTCAGCAGAGTCATTTTCAAGAGCCTGCTGCACGATTGCCTTTACCGGTGCCGTAGGGAATTCCTCCGGCTGTTCCGGTTTTGCGTACTGGTCATGGCAGAATGAATCCCTTCTGCTCCAGGTCACATTGTGGGTGACAAGGCATCTGGTCATGTCATCAGAATAAATCGACAGGATTCTGTCAGTTCTGTTTACACGTACGATGCTCTGGCCATAGGAATACGGAACTCCAAACCGACGCCCCTCATAGGTGATAAAGCCGTCAAAGCTGATTTTTCGTTCAGGAAACAGATAAAGCAGTATCGACGGCTCCTTTAGAAGCGGCTGGCAGACTTTACGGCAGTTGTCCTGATGAGTCACGACTGGAAATCCTTCGATTTCTTTTCTGTAAATGCTGTTCTTGTCACTGCACCACTGCAGAGCCTGCTCGTTGAGATCTGTGACATTAACGAACTGACGCCCTGCAATAAAATTTTCCTTGACGAACCTGACAAGACGCTCAACCTTGCCTTTCGTAAAAGGGTGTCGAGGCTTGCATAATTTGGTCTCAAAGCCTACAGCCTTCATAAATGCTTCATAGTCGTGATTCCAGACAGGCCGGCCTTCAAAATCCCTTTTGATGACTACGGACTTCATGTTGTCCGTAAGGACTTTTTGAGGAATTCCCATATACTGAAACGAATGAATCATTCCTATGAAGAGATTTTCCTGTTTTGCGTTCGGAAAGAATTCAATGTATTTCATTCCGCAGTTATGACAGATCATCGCAAAACATGCAGCCTGATATTCAAGCCCTGAATAATCACGAACCTTCACAAAGCCCCAGTCCATCTGAAATGCTTCTCCGGGATTCGTGAAATACCTCAAGCCCCTGCTTCCCTGCGGTTCGACAGCGTACCTTTTGGGCGGAAGCAGATTTTTATTCGCGGCGACATAGCGTTTTATGCCGCTCAGGCTTCCTTTGTAGCCGACTTCTTTCAGACGGTCATAAATAACGGATGTATTCTTCACGCCCTGGCGGAGCAGATTGTTCGCAACGGACTCATAACCTGTCATCACGGTCTTTAAGGCTTTTCTTCCCATGAGCGCATGAGGTTTTTCCTTAAAATTGTTGGATT
>JAFPCT010000009.1 GCA_017390125.1 Treponema sp. | reverse complement strand
CTTATCGCATACCGTTGATTTCAGAAATAACAACCTTCTTTTCGTTCTCAAGCTCTTTCTTGTCAAGGTTCGGAAAACGTATCGCCGCGTTCCAGAATTCCAGGCCTTTTTCCGTAAGTTCTGAAGGAACGGTAAAAAAATAATTTACACGCTCGATATCTGTCGTTCCGTTCCGGTCAGAAACTCCCATGTCGGAGGTAACGCGATCAAGTTCGGCGGCACTCTTGTAAAGGGAATTTCCCTTGAACATCATGTGCTCATACAGATGGAAGATACCTACATTTTCAGGAGTCTGGGTATAGCCTCCGCAGCGCACCGTAATTTCAATGTAGGTAAGAGGAACAGCATGATTTTCCACAACAAACAAGGAAAGTCCGTTTTCCAATTTATAGGAATAAAGCGACTTTACAGGTGTTTTTTCCGCGAAAGCGCACAGAGAAATCAGTACAAACATAAAAGAGCAGATAAGTTTTTTCATAGGTTACGCCTTAAAGCCTTCAACTCCGCCAAGATCAAGAGTTGCAAACAAATCGTCAATTGTCTCACGTCGGCGGATTTCCTTAAAGGAACCATCTTCCCGCATGAGGATTTCACCGCAGCGAAGTTTTCCGTTGTAGTTGAATCCCATTGCTCTTCCGTGAGCACCGGCATCATGAATGATTACCAGGTCGCCCATGTCGATTTTCGGAAGCTTTCTCTGAACGGCAAATTTATCGCAGTTTTCGCAGAGGCTTCCAACAACATCGTAAACTTCTGTCTTAGGAGCGTTTTCCTTCCCGCTTACAGTGACTTCGTGGTATGCGCCGTACATTCCAGGACGCATAAGATCTGCCATACAGCTGTCAACGGCGATGTATTCACGGTAAATATGTTTTTCATGGATTGCAGTTGTAACAAGCCAGCCGTAAGGGCCGGTAATCGGGCGTCCGCATTCCCAGTATATTCCCAAAGGATCAAGGCCTGCAGGAACTACAACCCGGTCATATTCTGCGCGGATTCCCTTTGCAACTTCATCGTAATCAATTGCCTTCTGTTCCGGCTTGTAAGGAATTCCAAGTCCGCCGCCAAGATCAACAAATTCAATCTGAACGCCAGTCTTTTCCTTGATTTCTACAGCAAGCTCAAATACAAGTTTTGCTGTATCAACAAAAAATGCCGGATTAAGTTCGTTTGAAGCAACCATTGTGTGAAGTCCGAAGCGCTTTACTCCTTCCTTCCTGCAGATTCCGTAAGCTTCAATTATCTGAGCCCTTGTAAGACCGTATTTAGCTTCCTCAGGCTTACCGATTATGGAATTGCAGCCTGTCTTTTCATTTCCAGGGTTGTAGCGGAAGCAGATTGTTTCAGGAAGTTTTCCCCCAAGGGCTTTCTTCAAATATTCAATATGAGTTATGTCGTCAAGGTTTATGATATTTCCCTGCTTGTATGCAAACTGATATTCAGAAGCAGGAGTTTCGTTTGAAGTAAAGATTACGTGGTCAGCCTTTATTCCGGACATTTCGCTGAGCATAAGCTCAGGAAGACTTGAACAGTCTGCACCGCAGCCTTCGCTTGCAAGAATCTTAAGGATGTATGGATTCGGGCAGGCTTTTACAGCATAATGCTCACGGAATTTAGGAAAAATACTGAAAGCCTTTGTAAAGCGCCGCATGTTTTCGCGGATAGCCTTTTCATCATATAAATAAAACGGAGTAGGAAACTTTTTTACAAGTTCTTTAAGTTCAGAATTAGAAAGTGGAAAATTTTCAGACATATAATACCTCGGAATAACTACAAATCTACAATTATTCGGAGCTTTTTTCAACATTCCGCCCTATTCGTTCCAGGAATTGTTTCCTCCCGCAGCAAGCTCATAATAGCGGCCTTTACGCTCCATAAGGGAATCATGAGTTCCTCTCTCAAGGATTCTGCCGTGCTCAAGGACGATGATCTCATCTGCATTGAGGACCGTTGAAAGCCGGTGGGCAATTACAAAAACAGTTCTGCCCTTCATCAGCCGGTCCATTCCGTCCTGAATTATTTTTTCAGTGCGGGTATCAATCGAAGAAGTTGCCTCATCAAGCACAAGAACCGGAGGATTGAGAACTGCGGCCCGGGCAATTGAAAGCAGCTGCCTCTGCCCCTGACTTAAATTTTCGGCGTCTCCAGTAAGAACTGTCTCATATCCGTACTTCAGATGACGGATAAAATGGTCTGCGTTAGCAAGCTCCGCCGCTTCCCTGACCTGGTTGAAATCTGCGTCCAGGTTTCCGTACTTAATATTGTCGTATACGGTTCCAGTAAAGAAATGAGTGTCCTGCAGGACCATTCCCAGCGAACGGCGCAGACCGTCTTTTGAAATATCTTTTACAGGAATTCCGTCGTAAAGAATCTTTCCCTTCCCCTCCTCAATGTCAAAGAAGCGGGAAAGCAGGTTTATGACCGTAGTCTTTCCGCTGCCGGTAGATCCCACGAGGGCAATTTTCTGGCCCGGACGGGCATGGATTGAAATATCATGAAGGATTTCCTTTCCCTCTCGATAACCAAAAGAAACATGGTCAAATACGACGTCACCTTTCATAGGAACAAGATGATTATCCACAGAATCCTTCCATGCCCAGAGTCCGGTATAATCATAGGCCTGCACAAGTCTCTTTTCAGATTCATCAGCATCACCCGGCTCCGGATTTTCCGTAACGGCGGCATTCACAAGCGTTATGCGCCCCTCGTCAACTTCCGGAGTTTCGTCAATTACGGCAAAAATACGCTCTGCGCCGGCAAGAGCATTCAATATCGAATTAAAAAGCTGACTTATCATTGTAACAGGACGGCTGAAATTTCTGGTGTACTGAAGGAAAGCCGCAATAGTTCCAATGTCATGGACAGAAGTTATTACAAGAAAAGCCCCTAGAACCGCAACAACTCCATACTGCACATGACTCAGATTCCCCATCACAGGACCGAGCATGTTTCCATAGGCGTTTGCCCTTGAGCCAGCCGCAAACAACGAATCATTCAATACATTGAACTTTTCAACAGCCTTTTCTTCGTGAGAAAAAACCTTAACAACTTTCTGCCCCTCAATCATCTCCTCAATAAATCCGTTTACAATGCCAAGATTTTTCTGCTGGTCGCGGAAAGAGGACGCGCTTTTTCTGCCCAAAAATCCCCCAAGGAAAATCATACCCCCGAGAATCACTACAACAGAAAACGTAAGCAGCGGCGAAAGCACAAGCAT
>JAFPCT010000075.1 GCA_017390125.1 Treponema sp. | reverse complement strand
TCCGTTCACGACATTACCTACGAAAACGGACAGGCCCGGGAACGAACCCAGGTGCTCATGGATACGGCAAACAAACTGAACGGCATTGTAATCGGTACCGGCGATTTAAGCGAACTTGCCCTGGGCTGGTGCACTTACAACGGCGACCACATGAGCATGTACGGCGTGAATTCTTCAATTCCAAAGACTCTTGTGCGTTATCTGGTTCAGTATTTTGCAGATGAGAATGCTTCTGCTTCTCCAGCCCTTTCTGAAGTTTTGAAGGACATTCTGGACACACCTGTTTCTCCGGAACTTCTTCCTCCTGAAAACGGAACTATTTCTCAGAAAACAGAAGATCTGGTAGGCCCTTACGAGCTCCACGACTTTTTCTTATATTACCTTTTGCGCTTCGGTTTTTCTCCGGAAAAAATCCTTTTCCTTGCAGATGCTTCGGCATTGCCCTATGATCATGACTTCAAATTGAAATGGCTCCGCACTTTCTACCGCAGGTTCTTTACCCAGCAGTTCAAGCGAAGCTGCATGCCGGACGGGGCAAAAGTGGGAACGGTAAACCTTTCTCCAAGGGGAGACTGGCGTATGCCGAGCGATGCAAGCGCCTCTCTGTGGCTTTCTGAAATAGACAGGTTGAAGTAGAATGCTAAGTTATTTGCACGGATTTCACGCGGGAAACCACGCGGACATTTTAAAGCATGTGACACTTATGTATGTTCTGGAATATCTTTCAAAAAAAGACAAGCCATGGTGCATTTTTGACACTCATGCAGGAAGCGGAATGTACAGTCTGTCTTCTCCTGAATCCCTTAAGACTGGGGAGGCTGCCCGGGGAATTTCGAAGCTCCTCGAAAAACATAAATCTGCTCCTGATTCAGTTCCTGAGGGGTTAAAGCCATACATCGATTTTGTAAATTCATCCCTTGAAAAGAACTATTATCCCGGAAGTCCTGCAATTGAAATTCATCTTGCTTCCCGGGGAAAGGGAAATGCCGTTTTTTTGAGCGAGCTCCACAAGAAGGAATATGAAAAGCTTCTTGATGCGGAACGCTGTCTTTCTTCAAGAGAAGGTGCCTCTGTTTCTGTTGTGAACAAAAGCGGCTGGGAAGTGCTTAAGTCCAGAATCCCTCCGGCAATAAAAAGGGGGGCAGTTCTCTGTGATCCGAGTTATGAGGACCTTTCCGACTATCACAATGCGGCAGAGCTTCTTTCCATGGTGCACAGGAAGTGGAGCGGGGGAACTGTCATGCTGTGGTATCCTCTGCTTTCAAACAAAATTGAGGAAATAGAGAACATGAAGCAGCAGATTTTCGCTGCGGCAAAAAATCGTGACTGCCATACGGAAGTTCTTGATGCCGTTTTGTGCGTGGACACAGAAGATTCTCATGTTGAGACAACGCTTGAAAAGTCTATTGGAAGTGAAAAGCCCCGTCTTTATGGAAGCGGCATGCTGGTCGTGAATCCGAGCTGGGGTCTGGAAGAGCATCTTAAACAGGTTCTTCCGTTTCTTGCTTCTCTTCTGGGAAATGACGGAAACGGTTCCTGGAGCGCAGGACTTTTAGACAAAATGTAAATGATGCTCTATAATTTACCAGTACGGAGGTTCTTGAAATGAAACGATTATTTGTCATGCTTGCTATGCTTTCTGCCGCAGGGTTGTCATTTGCCTGCCAATACAACGAGAAAACGCATGTGCTTACAGAATGTGAGGAATACATAAAAGGTTCCGAAGAGATAAAAGATGAATGCAGAAAGGCTCACAGCGCTTACAACAAATATGTAGCCGCAAAAGTTGCAAAAAAAGCCCAGCAGAAAGCAACCCGAATACAAAACTTTTGGGCACTTTTTTTCAAAAAAAGATTCGTTTTATCTTCATACATTATTTATTATTATAGGAATTAGTAACTTTGTCACTTGTGAATAAAAATGAAAACAAACACATGGAAAAGCAGAAAGAT
>JAFPCT010000074.1 GCA_017390125.1 Treponema sp. | reverse complement strand
CTCAAAATTGCAGATGACGCAATTTATGCGATAATCGATTCCTATACAAGGGAAGCGGGTGTTCGTAATCTTGAAAGAACAATCGGAAGCCTTTGCAGAAAAGCTGCAAAGAAAATTGTTGGCGAAGAAGCTGAAAAAGTTACAATCAACGGAAACAATATAACAGATTTCCTTGGAGTTAAGAAATTCAGACCCGAAACCATCGAAAAAGAAGATGCTGTCGGCCTTGTAAACGGTCTTGCCTGGACTTCTGTCGGAGGCGATATGCTTCAGGTTGAAGTTGCGATTCTTGAAGGAAGCGGAAAAATCGAGCTTACAGGTAATCTCGGTGACGTTATGAAGGAATCGGCAAGAACCGCGATAAGCTACGTTCGTTCCTGCACCGAAAAATACGGAATCGAAAAGGATTTCTATAAAACCAAGGATATACAAATTCATGTTCCGGAAGGCGCAGTTCCGAAAGACGGCCCATACGCAGGCGTAACTCTTACTACTGCAATAGTTTCCGCTCTTTCCGGAATTCCGGTAAGAAGGGATGTTGCAATGACCGGCGAAGTAACTCTTCGCGGAAGAGTACTTGCAATCGGCGGTCTCAGAGAGAAAACAATGGCTGCTTACAGGGCAGGAGTTAAAACTGTTCTTATTCCGGAAGAAAATATTCCGGACCTTGAAGAAATTGATCCTGTTGTAAAAGATGCAATCACTTTTGTTCCTGCAAAAGAGGTTGAAACAGTTCTTGAAACCGCATTGGTAAAGCCTTTGAATGCTGTAAAGGGAAAAGACTTTATAGAAGAAATTTCTCTTCTTGGAATTGAACACGAAGCAAAAACAATCAATATTCAGTAAGCGGAGGACGATATGAACTACAATCACGCAGTTTTTGAAGCTGCATACGGTACATCTAAACAGCTTCCGAAGGCTGATCATATTGAATTTGCCTTTGCGGGACATTCGAATGTCGGAAAATCCTCACTTATGAATGCGATTTTCGGAAGAAAAGCTCTTGCAAGGGTTTCGAGCCAGCCGGGTAAAACCGTTACCGTAAACTTTTATGACGTCGATGGAATTAAATTTGTTGACCTTCCGGGTTACGGTTACGCAAAGGTTTCTCAAAGCGATAAAAAACGTTGGGCAGACCTTGTCGAAGGTTATCTTATGAGCGACAGAGATATCCGTCTTATTGTTCAGCTTGTTGACAGCCGTCATGCCCCGACAAAGGACGACGTTCAGATGATCAATTTTATGATCGACAACGAAGTTCCGTTTATTATTGCTCTTACAAAATGCGATAAACTCAACAAAACCGAACGTCAGAAAAGGGCAGAGGCATTTCTTACCGAAATTCCCTGTTTCGATCAGATAACTTCCGTATGGACAAGCACCACAACTTTTGAAGGCATTTCCGACCTCAAAGAAATTTTTGAAGAACTCAGTTCCGAAGACTATGAATTTGAGTATGCTGACGAAGAATCTGAAGAGGATTTTGAAGACGAAGAATAAACATAAAAAGGCGTTTCCGATGGAAACGCCTTTTTCATCCGGATAGAGGAGAATGTATGGATATTTCATTTAATAATGGCAATGAGAAATTCAATTACCGCGTCTGTGCAATGATCATAAATGAAGGCAAAATTCTGGCCATGCATGATGAGCGTTCGCCTTACTTTTATCTGCCCGGCGGACGAGTGGGCATGGGCGAAACGGCGGAGGCTGCCGTCCTTCGTGAGGTGCAAGAGGAACTTGACATCGTGGCGTCGATCCAGCGTCCGCTGTGGCTGAATCAGGCATTCTTTATTGAGGATGTAGACCGGCTGCACTATCACGAGCTTTGCCTGTATTTTCTGATGGATGTTAGCGGCACCGGGCTGCTGGAACGCGGCGAATGCTTTGAAGCGAAGGAAGGCGTGCGCGTGCACCGCTTTGAGTGGCTGACGTTTGAAAGGCTGGAAGAGGAATATTTCTATCCATTGTTTCTGAAAAAGGCCATTTTTGATTTGCCGGAGACACTTACACTGAGAACGGAGTATCAATAAAAAAGGTCCTGCAGATGCAGGACCTTTTTACGTTTATTCTTCTGTCTCTTCAATCCACGGTGCGGTGCGGATGCCCAGCTTCGTCAGCCAGTAGCTGTCAGTCCACTCTGTACCGGTGGTGCGCCATGCGTCGG
>JAFPCT010000073.1 GCA_017390125.1 Treponema sp. | reverse complement strand
GGGATTTTAAATCTTTGCATCTGATTTAAAAAACCCGGAAATTAAAGATGAGCAGTCCTTAATTCCCTTTTCATATACGGGGACTTGAATTATATAAAATTTAAAATATAAATTCAAGAAGAGAATTAATTCTCAGACTTAGCTTTTGCTTCTCTTTCTTCTTTTTTTGCCTCGTTTTTATCCTTTATATCAGCAGCGCCGATGAAGAGGAGGATAAGGCCAAGGAAAGCTGTCATAACTGGTGCCGCTCCCTTTAAAAATGCGATTACATCTGCACCCCAGTTCAATGGGAAAGAAGGCAGAACTGAAAATACCGTGAAGGCAATGAAAATAATTCCAATAATTACAGAAATCATCTGAAACTCCAAATTAAAAATGTTCTTTTATTTTACCTCAAAATGACATAATTGTTAAGTTCCGATATTGACTATTCAGTTCTTTAGCGTCATTGTTTTCCCTATAACATTCCTGCCGGTTGTGCAGTACTATCATAGTTACACAGAGGTTGCTTGAGTGAACGGAAGTCAGGTTACCATTGATCATGTATACAAGCGTTTCGGAGATTTCGTTGCGCTGAACGACGTTAATTTTACTATAAAGCCGGGAGAGTTCTTTTCCCTGCTTGGACCTTCTGGCTGCGGAAAAACAACATTGCTCCGCATTATCGCAGGTTTTGAATTTCCGGATGAAGGGGCCGTTCTGTTCGACGACAAGGATGTAGTGCCCCTGCAGCCGAACAAAAGACAGGCGAACACTGTATTCCAGACCTATGCCCTGTTTCCTCACCTGAGCGTATACGAGAACATTGCATTTCCTCTCAGGCTCAAAAAAATTGACAAAAAAATAATTGACCAGAAAGTACGGGAATACGTTCATCTGGTTCAGCTTGACCAGCATATACACAAAAAGCCGTCCCAGCTTTCCGGCGGACAGAAGCAGCGGGTTGCCATTGCACGGGCGCTTATAAACGAGCCGAAAGTTCTCCTTCTGGATGAACCGCTTTCCGCACTGGACGCAAAACTCCGGGCAAACCTGCTCATCGACCTTGACAGGCTTCATGACCAGATCGGAATTACTTTCATTTATGTAACTCATGACCAGAGCGAAGCTCTCGCCGTAAGCGACCGCATTGCAGTCATGAATTCAGGAAACGTACTTCAGGTCGGAACCCCGTTTGAAATTTATGAAAGTCCGGCAACTCAGTTTGTTGCTGAATTCATAGGCGAAACGAACCTTTTTGAAAGCACGGTTGTAAAGTGCGAGGAATACAAGGTTCCGGGAAAAGCCGACATTGAGCACATGGTTACATTGAACACTCCAGCCCTTGGCCTGCAGGCTCAGCTTAAAGGCGAGACTGCTGCAACTCGGGAAGAAGACAAGAACATCCTTGTAACGGATTTTGAGCATACAGACGAAGGTCAGAAAGTTGCCTTCACCGTGCGCCCTGAAAAAATCCGCATCACTCTTGAGGAGCCTGCTTTCGGAGGAAGAAAAGACATAAACGTTTTCAAAGGAATCGTAGAGGAACCTATTTATACAGGTTTCCAGTCAAAATTCTACGTAAAGCTTGAGAACGGAACTATAGTAAAAGTTTTCAAACAGCATACGAACTATCTGGATGACGGTCCTGAGATTCAGTGGAAGGACACCGTCTACATCTCATGGTCCGCAGAAGACGGATACATTGTTGAGGACATCAACAAATAGAGCCTGATTCGGTTTTAGGAGCTGTACCTTGGAAAAAGAAACAAAAGAATACAAAAAAACTAACCCGGGGCCTTTCTACGGATGGCCTATGGGTCTGTGGTTCACCATTTTCTTTATAGTGCCGATCGCAATCATCGTATGCTACTCGTTCATGAAAAGAGATATGTTCGGAGGCGTGAAGCTTGAATTTTCCCTCTCCGCATACAGGCAGATGTTTTCGAAAGCCTACGGATACATCTTCCTGCGCACTCTCTGGATGACGCTGATTTCTACTGTGATTTCAATCGCTATCGCCCTGCCCTGCGGCTATGCCATTGCCCGCAGCAGGAAGCAGACTCTTCTGCTGATTTTTGTAATCATTCCGTTCCTCACAAACTCCCTTATCCGCATATTTGCCTGGATGACGATTCTTGGAGAAAACGGTCTATTGAACTGGATCTGCCGCGCCGGCTTTTATCTCGTTCAGTTCGTTACCCGCGGAACAGAGACATTTAAGCCTCATAAATTTATGTACACGAAGAGCGCCGTAATCCTGGTAAGCATCTACATGTACCTGCCTTACGCCATTCTTCCGATTTTCACGGCTGTGGACCGCTTTGACTTCTCACTGCTGGAAGCTGCCCGGGATTTAGGAGCAACGAAAATACAGTCCATGTTCATGATTCTCATACCGGGAATCAAAAGCGGAATCATCAGCGCCGTAATATTTACGTTCATCCCGATATTCGGAAATTACACAGTTCCGCAGCTTGTAGGCTCAACAGAAAGCTACATGCTGGGAAACATAATCATGGATCAGATAAACAAAGCCCGCAACCTTCCGCTGGCTTCTGCATTCAGCGTTGTCCTGACAGTCGTATCTATGGCAGCAATCATTTTCATGCTTTCAAATGACCGTCAGGAAGCATACCAGAAGAAAAGAAACGCAAAGGTGGCTTAACTATGGAATTTCTTGCGTCATTAATTTTATCGATACTCAGAAAAAGCACTCATCCCAGAGCGGAAAGCAGCCGTCATGCGAAACGTACATGGAAAAAGAAGGCACAGCCCTTGAGTTTCTCAAACACAGTGCTGTTCATTGCCCTGCTGTTCCTTTTCATTCCGCTTTTCGTAATAATTTTCTATTCTTTCAACCAGTCAAAGGGAACTTCCTTCACAGGATTTTCTTTCGTCTGGTACGAAGAGCTGTTCCTGCATTCATCCCGACTGTGGATGTCACTGCTCTACAGCGCGATTGTCGCTTTCTCTTCTGCCCTGCTTGCAACCGTTCTTGGAAGCCTTGCCGCAATTGGCATAAGCTGGTACAAGTTCATCGGTCGCAGCTACATACAGACAGTAAGCTTTCTTCCGATGGTTCTGCCGGAAGTCATCATGGGCGTTTCCCTGCTGATTTTTCTGAGCGGAATCCACATGAACCTTGGACTTATAACAATAATAATCGCTCATACAACATTCTGTCTGCCTTTCGTATACCTTATGGTAAGCGCCCGTGTTGACGAATTTGACTATTCAATAATTGAAGCCAGCAGGGACCTTGGGGCAACAGAAAAAGAAACCCTCTGGCTCGTTATAATTCCTGCTATAATGCCGGGAATCATGAGCGGCTTTATGATGAGCGTCACAATGTCCATTGAAGACTTTGTAATTACTTCCCTTGTAAACGGAAACGTAGAGACCCTGCCGATTTACGTATACAACATGATCCGTCACGGAGTGAGTCCGGTAATCAACTCCCTTTCCTTCGTGCTGATAATGCTTATATGTCTGATGGCCTTCGTACTCCGCAAGGGACTGAAGTCTTTTGCCGCCGGACATTGATGAGAGCACGACAAATGAACTCGACATTCACGAAGAAACGTATATAATTATTAATCACAAAGAGGAAAACAGAAGTATGAAAATCATTTCAAAAATTACAT
>JAFPCT010000072.1 GCA_017390125.1 Treponema sp. | reverse complement strand
CGAAAGCGACGAGGAAAAACAGGAAAGTCAGGACAATGATTTTTCTGAACCGGAAAAAGAGCGCACTGAACCTATCCTCTCAAAAGAAGAATATGACGCCCTCAACAAACTTAACGAAGACCTGCTGGAAGAAAATTCCCTTGAGGAGCAGGAAAAAAATGACAATGACAGCGTAGAGCAGCTTGAATGGCCTGCAACAGACGAAATTATAAGCCGCGCCGGAATTACAAAAGACGAGGAAGATTCCCTTATCGGCGAAAATAAAGAACCTGAGAAGCCGGAAACAAATGCGGAAGAAACAGAAGATGAGGAAGATCCGTATTCAGCATTCGACATTGACAGCGCTGCTTCAGATGACGGGGAATATAAGACTCTTTCTGAAGAGGACGAAAAACTTTATGAAGACGCTAACTTCCTGAGCGCAGACGAAGAAAAAAAAACTGAAAACACCCTGGAACCGGACTTCTTTGACATAGACATGAACGCAGAGCCTGAGGAGGCAGAAAGCGGTTCAGATTATGAAGAAGATTCCTACGACGAGGTAAACCTTGAGGAAGACGAAGACAACTACGACTCGTACAACGAAACTTCAGAAGATGAGCAGACGACACGGGAAATGCAGGCTCTTGAAAACGACCTTCTTTCCGAAAAGGCAAGTCACGAAAACTCTGTTGAAGAAAAACGCTCTTTCCTTGACGACATGGTGAACGCCCAGGAAGACGACGAAGATTTTGCAGAAGAATCAGAATACAGTGATTCTGATGAAGACGACTTCGGACAGACAAATTCAACTTTCGACATAGCCTCTGACATTTTCTCCGACATGGAAGAAGATGCCCGGGAACAGCTTGAAGCCGGCAAAAAACCGGCCCGATTCGCAGACCCATCTGAACAGACAGAGGAAGAGCTGGCAGAAGAAATCAAACAGGACGAAGACGAAGCATTTGAAACTGCTGAGCCGCCGGCACGGACAACAATCGCCACAGAAAAAAAGCCGGAAGGTCACCGCGTTCTGCCTAAAAAGCCTTACATCGTTCCTACAGATCTCCTCGAACAGTATGAGGACGACCAGTACTGGATTATAGATGAGGCAACCAAGAGCGACGCAACAAAACTTAAGGAAACACTGAACCAGTTTGGAATCAGCGCAGAAATAATCGGCATTAAGAAAGGCCCTGTAGTAACAATGTTCGAAATTGCCCCTGCGCCTGGAGTAAAGCTGAGCAAGATCGTAAGCCTTCAGGACAACATTGCCCTCAGCCTTGCCGCAAGCAGCGTTCGTATTGTAGCGCCTATTCCTGGCAAAGCCGCTGTAGGTATCGAAACTCCGAACAAAAAACGCTCAATCGTTTCTTTCCGTGAGATCATTGAGCAGGACATACCAGAATTCAAGAAGATGGCAATTCCTGTCATCCTTGGAAAAGACATTCTCGGAAAGTCACAGATCATCGACATCGCAAAGACACCTCACCTGCTCATCGCCGGTGCAACTGGTGCCGGAAAATCTGTGTGCGTAAACTCGCTCATCCTTTCAATTCTTTACAAACGCTCGCCGCGGGAAGTAAAGATGATTCTCGTTGACCCGAAGGTCGTTGAGCTCAAGCTTTACAATGACATTCCGCATCTTCTTACTCCAGTAATCACAGAGCCGAAACGTGCGCTTCAGGCACTGCAGTACTGTCTCTGCGAAATGGAGCGCCGTTACGCCCTGCTTGACGGTCTTGGAGTCCGGGACATCTCAAACTACAACAAGCGTGTTGAAGAACGCAACATCTGCACGGAAAAACTTCCGTACATCGTTGTAATCATAGACGAGTTTGCCGACCTTATGGCAACAAGTGGCCGGGACCTTGAATCCATCGTAGCCCGACTTACAGCAATGAGCCGTGCGGTAGGTATTCACCTTGTACTTGCAACACAGCGTCCGTCTGTAAATGTAATCACCGGTCTCATCAAGGCAAACATTCCAAGCCGAATCGCATTCATGGTTTCAAGCCGAACAGACTCGAACATCATCATCGATTCCGTAGGTGCAGAAAAGCTTCTTGGCAAAGGTGACATGCTTTATGCCAGCGCAGTTGATCCGTACCCAGTCCGCATTCAGGGAACATTTGAAAGCGACAACGACGTAGAAGCTGTCGTTGATTATGTAAAGACCCTTGGAGAACCAGAATACATTGACGAGGAAATCTTCATCGACGAAGAGGAAGAAGAACAGGGACCAAGCATATTCAGCGAAGGCGATGACCCTCTGTACGAGCAGGCCCTTGAAATCGTATTGCAATCCGGAAAGGCAAGCGCAAGCTACATACAGCGCCGTCTGAAAATCGGTTACAACCGTGCGGCCCGTCTTGTAGAAGAAATGGAAGCCCGGGGAATCGTCGGACCTGCAAACGGCTCAAAACCTCGAGAAGTAATACACGTTCCCTCTTAATTAAGTCTCAGAACAAAACATTGTAACCAAAATGTGTTACAATGTTTGTATTTATAACGAGGTACAAAATGAATTTCAAAAAAATCCTGATTCTTGCTTCACTGGCATTATGTTCGCTCAGCGCATTTTCAAAGGAAAAGGCTCCCTACCGCGCAGAGATACAGGAAAAAGTAAAGCTCAACAAATATAACAGGCAGCTCGGCTACCAGCTCATAAACGGTGGAGAAACAGTTGCATTCGTTTTCGACGCCGGTACATGGAAAATTGAGCGCCCCCTGAGAGTATTCATTTCCGGAAGTTTCAACAACTGGGCAAAAAAGTCCGGCACCTGGGAAATGGCAAAAATCAAGGACACATTTTTCATGCTGGAAGTTCCGAAAATCGACTTGCTCATTCCGGGAGATTCCGGTCATCCGGAATTCAAGTTCATCGTTACTGCAGAAATTCCTTACAAGGAAACAGTATGCGGAAAAGAACTTGTACGCTACAAGTCAGAAGTCATTGAGCTGGATGCAGTTTCTGGAATTCCGGGATACAGACTTCTTGGAAAAAACATAATCCTCTTTCCGGAAGATAATCCGGAGTCAATTGCCGAAGCGGAGAAAATAATTTCAAAGGCAAAGAAACTTAAGGAATTCGACCTTTCAAAAGACGAAGACAGGGCTGCAATTGCAAATTTCCGCCTTGTTCCAAAAACAACGGCATTGTACCGCGGCTATCATCCTTATAAAATTTCCAACCCGAAACTGGACACCGAAAAGACGCGCATAGATTTTGTCCGCCAGTTCCTCCTGGAAAAGGGCATAAAGACAATCATAACTCTTTCCGGCGACGAAACTCTTGAAGAGGGCAAGGAACAGCTGCCGGTTTTCATTACAGACATACGCCGCAACAAGAGCCAGCTTTTCCTTGATCCAAAATTCAACATGTACAGCAGCACGGAAAACAGGGATTTCGGAAACATGATCGCAGAAATCGTACGCTACATAAATTCTCACGAAGGACCTTACTACATTCACGGCAGAACCGGCATAGACAGAACCGGCGTAGCAAGCGCAATACTTGCCTCATTCTGCGGCGCAAGCTGGAAGGAAATAGAAGCGGATTATGTAAAGTCAAACGAACTGAAGATCAGGGAATACAGGAATTCAGGACTTTTGAAGTATACCCTTGAAAAAATCACCGGAACACAGATTACTGATGAAACAAACCTTCAGAAAGAAATATCACAATTTTTTATAGACAGGAAATTCCTTACAAAACAGGAAATCGACCTGGTGGTTGAAAAACTCAATCCTTAAAATTAGAAATAGAAAAGGCTGCCTTTCACAAGACAGCCTTCTTTTGTTATATTACAAAAATTATTTTTTTGCCTTAGAAGTAACTACCACTGAGTTGTCTGCATTAGAATATGGAGCAGGAATATATTTGTCTGCCTGCCAGTCGTTTTCCCATTTATATCCATCAATCAAGTAACGGAACTGATATTCCTTGTCAGCATCAAGTTCAATCTTCACAGAGAAAGAGCCGTCCTTACCCTTTTTCAAAGGAGTATCTGTACTGCTCCAACTGTTGAAATCGCCTGCAATATTTACAGTCTTAGCACCCTGAGCAGCTTCTGCAGAAACAGTAAAAGTTACGCTGCACTTTGTCTTATCTTTTGAAAATGTTTT
>JAFPCT010000071.1 GCA_017390125.1 Treponema sp. | reverse complement strand
ACTGTTTCCGCGTTCTCGACCGCTTGCCGGACTGCATCCTTGCCATGTTTCTGAAGTAACTCGTTCGCATCCTTGCAGTCTTGATAATCATCCATGCGCACGATCCTGACGCGCTTACTCTTTCCGAAACGGCTCTGTATCATTTCCGTCAATGTTATCTTGCCGTTTTCACAATCTCCGAATACCACGATTTCATCAAACCGTTTGCTTATCCAGTCAAAACAATGCGGAATCCATGTTGTACCTTGCGCGCCTGTCGGAACGCTGACCGCATTATCAAGTCCAGCTTCTGCACAAGATAAGCTGTCAATCTGCCCTTCCGTAATAATCAGCCGCCCATCTGTGCAGTGATTCATTCCGAACAGAATCGGCATACAATCAGCCTCGCACCATTCCTTTGAGCCTTTTGTCTCGCCTTTGATGAAATCCATATTCCGATATTTGATGAAACGCAGCTCACCGTTCTGGTCCTTAAACGGAAACACAAGCACATTGTCTTGTTCGGCCTTGGTAGTCAGTTCGTACTTCCGGCAAACCTCTTCCGATATTCCCCTATTCCGCAAGTATTCAATCGCAGGATCTGTTGATTCCTTGTGGCTCTCTTTAAACTTCTTAAACCTATTATTAAAGCCATTTCTGTTCAAATACCTGTCTACTTGCTCGGATATCTGGAAGTTAAAGTCCTTCGAAAGTGTGAACATATTGCCCCTCACTCCGCAGGATGCCCGGAAACAATTAAACTGCCCTGTCTTCAGATTGATTGCAAACTTCTCTCTGCTGTTTGTGTTGTTCCGGCAATATGGGCATTTACTAAAAATCAGCTCGTCACCCCTCTGTCGCGCTTGTATTCCAATATGATCGGCAAACCGCCTCGCATCACTCGGACTAAATTCATACATACTCATTTACCCTTATCTTCCGCTCCATCACTTCATCAAAAAAATCATCCGGGACTTCCCATGTTGCAATATCAAATTCCTCTTCTTCATTTTCTGAAGGAAGCGCCGCAGGCTTTTCTTTTTCCTTATCCTTATCCTTATCCTTATTTACATCCTTATAGGCATCCTTATTCTTATCCTTATAGGAATCCTTATTATCATCCTTATCCTTATAGGGTTGTCCTTCGGTTGTTTTGGGTTGTTTTTGGGTTGTTTTTGGGTTGTTTTTCTTTGCATTTCCATTTCCAAAAGGTGCTCCACCCTTACAACCGTTCTGATAGTTCTTGATATTGGCCTCTATCAATGGTCTGATGCCGATATATGCCATATCTATCAGAGCATTGCCTGTGTTCTCCAATGGCTCACCCTTCAACGCAGCCTTCACGATGGATTCATAAAAATCGCATCTGACCGTCTTATCCTCGATCTGCTGTCCCATGATGAAGTAAGATTCATAAAATATAAATGTTTTCCTATCCATATTCCCCACGCTCCAATCTTTCTTTAAGTTCCCTGAAAAGGATTTCTTTTATCAATGTTCCGCTTGTTTCCTGTCGGCAGAAGATAACCTTTGCATTGTATCTGGCCATCCATGCTGTCAATGATGCCTTGAACGCTTCAGGATTGAATTTTGTATTGTAATGTCCTGCAATTAACTTCTCCCATGAGCCATCTTCGACTAATAGATATACAGAAGATCCTGCCGCCTTTGCTCTGTCGAATTCATCAATAAAGCGTTTTCTGTTCCGGGTAAAATTTCCGCTTAGTTCCGTCAAGGACATCTTTCGTTCGACAACTGCCGCACCGTCAATCGTGACATCATCAGGATATATGTATTTGCCGTTCGGAAGTCGGAAGTTATATGTATAATCACCGTAGTTGAGTGTTCTCCGCTCCCACGGACAGCCAAACATTGAATAACGCTTGACTGCCCTTGCGGATTCCTGTTCTCTTGTGTCAACGCAGATTATCATTGATTTTAAGCAATCCTCTATTTCGAAGCGTGTCAAAACGGAATATCCTGCTCTTTACCTTCCGGGAGCTGCATGAAGTCTTCAGATCCAGTAACGGATGGAGCGTCTTCCGTGTAGCCGTTCTTTGTCTTGAACTTCGGAATCTTGTATTTCTTCTCACGAACGTCTGTCACAGAACAAGGAAAACGACATTCTGTGTATTTGATGTTCTTGCCCTCGATCACAGTTCCGACTTCGCCATAAACCACACCGATAAGCAGATTCTTCCACTTTTTTTCCTGCCAATCCCAGTGATAACCCTCGTTGCTGTTTTCGAATGCGGCAGTCCACTTCGCGAACGTATTCTGTGTCCATTCATCCTTCTCGGAGCCGTCATCCTTCGGAACGTATATAGCTGTTTTGCCCTTCCACTTCTTATCTTCCTGCGTGTTCTCATCAAACTGTGTCTTGAAAAATCCCTGATATTCGCCTTCTGCTATGTCATACGCAAGGACTATTCTGTCAGAATTGCCGTTCTGTCCTTCCTCATAACGTACATCCTGAATCTTGACCACATAACCGCCCACAGGGAGCTTTGCGGAGCCGGAAAAGTTCGCCTTCTCCCTTGCCGCGTCATAACCATTAAACTTCTTCATTTCTTTTATCCTCCTTTAAATATTCAAATAATGCTTTCCGCGGATTATCTGGAATCATGCCGTAAAAATAATGGAATTCCATATGACAATTCCTGCAAAGACATACACATTTTTTGACTTCATTTTCGATTAGTGAAAAATCTGTCTTTGCTGTTTTTCTGTGAATATTGAATGCTTTTTCTGCCGGATCTATATGATGAAAGTCAATAACATACATTCTT
>JAFPCT010000070.1 GCA_017390125.1 Treponema sp. | reverse complement strand
GATGTCCGTAAGTTCTGTTGTATCAAGCGGAAGAGGTGTTCTTTTTGCTACAAGAATTCCTGCGCATCCAGCTATTTCTTCCGGAGTCGCTTTTTTTGCGGCAAGAGCAGTAAGAATGGCTGATGTCATGCGTTCGTCCATGCATCCGTCTGTAAGGTCGCTCATGAACATTTCTGCAGTTTCACGGCTCATGTCCTTTCCGTCAATAAGGTCTGCAAGAACTTTACTTGCAGGGAAAGGTTCCCGGCGGTAATTAAGGAATGCAGTGAAAAATTCCTTTGTTTTAGGGCTTGCAATTGATTCCGGATGGAACTGAACTCCTTCAATCGCAAGAGTTTTGTGACGGATGCCCATTATGTCGCCGTCTTCTGCCCTTGCGGATACTTCAAAATCTTCAGGGAGAGTTGATTCGTCGATTACAAGTGAATGATAGCGTGTAAAGGTTTCTTTTTGGCCCATAAGCCGGAACATGCCTTTTCCGTCAAGGTTGATTTCCTCTGCAATTCCATGCTTGATGAATTTTGCACCTACGATTTTTGCACCGAAGGCATAACCGATTGACTGATGTCCAAGGCAGATTCCAAGAATAGGAATTTTTCCTGCAAAGTATCTGATTGCTTCTACAGAAATTCCGGCTTCTTCCGGTCGTCCAGGACCTGGAGAAACAATAAGTTTTGAAGGATTAAGGTTTTTAAGCTCCTCAAGGGTCACTTCCTTGCTGCGGACAACCTTAACTTCTTCTTTTGTAAGTTTTACCATTGACTGGAAAACATTGTATGTAAAACTGTCATAATTGTCTAAAATAAGTATCATAATTTTCCCTTCCTAATGAACTTTAAGCTTAGTTTTCTATTACGGCTCTCATTGCGCCAAGTTTTTCACAAGTTTCTGTGAATTCTCTCTCTGCGTTTGAGGCGTGACCTATTCCGCCGCCTGCCTGAAGAGTCCAGATATCACCTTTTTTAAGCGCGCAGCGGATTGCGATGCAGAAGTCAAGGTTGTTCTTGTTTCCGATGTATCCGACAGCACCGGCGTAGAAATTTCGCTTGTTCTTCTCAAGGCGTGAAAGGATTTCGATTGCACTGATTTTTGGAGCTCCGCTTACTGTTCCTGCCGGGAATGCGGCGCGAAGAACTTTGATTGCAGGAGTCTTATCGCTTACTTTTCCGATTACTTCTGAAACCAGGTGAATTACATGGCTGAAAAGTTTTGTAAACATATAGCGTGTGACTTTCACAGTCCCATTCTCACAAACTCGTCCCAAATCGTTTCGGGCAAGGTCAACGAGCATAAGGTGCTCAGCTCTTTCTTTAGGATCATTCTTGAGCTCGTCCATAAGCGCTTTGTCTTCAACAGGATTCTTTCCACGGCGGCGAGTGCCTGCAATAGGATGAATCATTGCTTCCCCGTCACGAACCCGCACAAGGCTTTCCGGGCTTGCGCCAGTAAGCTGGTAGTCAGAAAAATCAAGGTAGAACATGTATGGAGACGGATTTACGGAGCGAAGCCTGCGGTAGATTTCAAGTGCAGGCACCTGGCTTTTGATCTGAAGGCGTCTGCTCGGAACTGCCTGAACGATATTTCCTGCTGCGATTTCTTTTTTAAGGGCTTCTACTTTCTCGCAGTATTCTTTTTTGCTTGTTTCCTCATCTGTAATGACTGTGGCTTCGTAGTTTGTTTCAGGATCTGCAAGATAAGAAAAATCCAGGTCTGAAAGGCGTTTCTTTACGTTTTCGATTGCCTGATTCAAGTCGATTTCATGTTCCTTGTAGTTCTGTGCACAAATGTAAATTTTCTCGCAGAAGTGGTCAAAGACGATGAATGTATGTCCTACGATGAATGCGCTCTCTGGAATTCCAAGCTCGTCATTCTGTTTTGCGAGATGAATTGTGTCGCATTTTGCACAGAATTCGTAGCTGAGATAACCCATTCCGGCTGCAGGAAGAGGAAAATCAATTCCTGGCTCAGGAGGATTTTCAGAAGCAATGTCCTGAAGAACATCAAGAATGTCGCCGTTTTTCATTGCGTAAATCGGACGGCGCTCTCCGTTTATAATAAGTGCAATCCCGTCATCGTCCTGAATGACACGGAATGCTTCGTCAATCATAATCATTGAATAACGGTCTTTTCCGGAAGAAAAGTTTGCAGATTCAAGAACAGCCTTGGCATTGAATTTTTTTGCAAGGGAAAAAGGAGTGAATCTGTCTCCCGGTAAAATTTCATACAGCATGGTCGCCTCCTGTGTTACTATGTATAGTAACATTGTGAATAAAATATACAGCAGGTTTATGTTACTGTCAATAGAAACAATAAAAAAAACTGAATTTCACTTGAATTTTCTGGATGTCAGTTTTTGAGGGATTTTCTGCGCTTCTCTTCTTTCCTTATGCGGCGGTCCACCAATGACCTGAGTATTTCCCGCCAGAATATTTTGACGTTGAATCCCACCTGTATGCCGGAGCTGATCAGGTCTTCGTTGTCCTCATAGTTTGCAGTGTTGTCGATTATAAAGCGGTAGCCTATGTTTATGTCTGTCATGAATTTTTTGAAATAAATCTGTTTCCAGCCGATTGTGGGGGTTACGCACAGGATAATGTCGTTTGGAACGTAGTCCTTGTCATAGAAAAGAAAATCTGCTCCGAATCCGCATCCGGTGTAAAGCCATTCAAGTCCTTTGCCGAAAGGGTAGCAGAACAGGCTGATGTCGCTTCGTATACCTGTGCACCAGCTGGAAATGTTGGAAATCTGCATGAATGTTGTTCCAAGCTGGCTCTTCAGTGAAAAATATCGCCAGATTTTCTGCTCGTAGTTCATGCCCAGACCCCAGCCGTTTTTCTGCCAGCCTGTGAGGGTATACCCTAAGTCGAATGAAAAAATGTGGGTAAGGGCGTGGTTAGGAAGCTTGTCGGAAAGCCAGCGAGCGTTTAACCCGAAAAAAGTGATTGGTTCCTCATCGTAGGAAGTATCGGCGCCCTTTTCATAGAACGGGTTCGGAATGTTCGGGAAAAGTTCCTTGTCCGGATCCTCTGGATTGTCAAGGATGTCTTCCCGTATTTTTATTCCCTGTTTTTTTTCAGCCGGCTGGTCTTCCTGAACAGGGGTTTCCTGCTCAGGTTCTGGAATTTCCGTCTCTGTTGTATCGGTCTGTGCAAAAGAGAAGAGAGGCAAAAGGAAAAGCATGGATGTGAGAAATACAATGTTGCGTTTCAAACCTTTTCTCCTTCTTCTGCGGATTTTTGAGCAGCTCTATTCCAGAGAAAATCCTTCGTCGATTCCAAGGCTTATGTTGAAGCACTGAACTGCCGCACCGCTTGCACCTTTTCCAAGGTTGTCAAAGCGGCTTGTAAGCATGATCCTGTCATCGTTTCCGTATACGAAAATCTGCATGTTGTTTGTTCCTGCAAGTGTGTTTGCCGGAATGAACTGTTCAGTAAGGGTTCCTTCTCCCATAAAGCCGGCTACCTGAACGAAATGAGAATCCTTGTAGTGTTCCTGCATCATCTCCCATACGTCATGGGCAGTAACTTTCTTTCCGAGCATTCGTGCATGAAGTCCGACAGTTACGGTCATTCCCTGGAAGTAGTCGCATACATAAGGATTGAAGACAGGTTCGTATTCAAGACCTGTAATTTTTTTCATTTCAGGAAGGTGTTTGTGGGCCTGAGTAAGGGCATAAAGCCTCGGAGAATCCAGCTCCGGATTTCGGCCTTCAGCTTCGTACTGAGCGATTGCTTTTTTTCCTGCTCCTGAATAGCCGGAAACAGCGTGGATTACAACCGGGTAATCTTTCGGAAGAATTCCGCTTTTTACAAGGGGATAACCGAGGGAGATGAAACCGGAAGCGTAGCACCCTGGAACTGCAATGCGCTTTGAAGTCTGGATCTTTTCCCTGAAACTTTTGTCCAGTTCCGGGAAACCGTATGCCCAGTCAGGGTTTGTTCTGTGGGCAGTAGAAGCGTCAATAATTACTGTATTTGGATTTGTGCACAATTCTGCTGATTCAATGGCCGCTGCATCCGGAAGACACAGGAACGTGTAGTCCGAAGCGTTTATCATTTTTGCCTTTTCAACAGGATCCTTTCGCTTTTCTTCATCGATCTGGAGAATCTCAAGGTCATTTCTTTTTGCAAAACGCTCAAAAATCTTAAGACCTGTAGTTCCTTCTTTTCCATCTATAAATACTTTTACTGCCATAAAAACCTCGCAGGTAAAAATATAACTTTATTTTTGCGTTGTGAAAATAGGAAAAAAGCGCGGAATCATGGCAAAGGAACATATATACTTGCCGCTCTGCTTTTAGAAAACCGGGTAGCACTCAAATCCGGCAGAGCGGATTTTGTCGCTCATGTTTCCGGCGGCGTTTTCATCTATCACTACCGAATAGTAGACGGTTCCGCTGTTTCGTGTTTCTTCCTGAATGTAGGCGGTGAATCCCTTGTCGTTAAGCTGGCTTACAAAATTCTGCGCATTTGACTTGTCGCGGAAAAGTCCGAGCTGATGTTTTTTCGGTTTTTCTTCTTTTGCAGGTGCCGGCGCTGATTCATCTTTTTTTGCTTCCGGGGCAGCGAAGACTTCTTCTTTGTTTACTGCAGAAACTTTTTCTACGACGATTTTATTGTCCGCAGATTTTGCCGGCTGTTTTCGCGGAGTAAAGTACCAGAAAGGAGCCGGATAAAGCTGCACGTTTCCGTTTATGATTTCGCATTCAGCTGATTTCGGGTATTCCTTTGAAAGGGATGCGCTGTATTCTTTTTCGCCTGTAAGGAACCACAAGGTAAGGAGAATCTGTCTTTTTACAGGTTCCAGCGAAGGAATCTGAAGGTAAGCTTTGAGCATTGCTACAGGTTCAATCAGATCATTCTGGGATTCTGCCTTGCAGAGTGCAGACCACTGCTCGTAAAGCTTTATCTGAGCCTGAATTTCAGGATTTTTTGAATTCCTTACGGCAGAATTCAGATAGTTTTCTGCATTTTCCCAGTCTCCTTCTGAAAGCGCGCAGCGTATTGCGTCCAGTACAAGCCGTTCAGAAGATTTTTTAGGCATTCCTTCTGCATTTCCTCCGGCAATGCTTGCTGCCGCCGCATAGGATTTTTGGGCATCTGAATAGCGGGCAATGTTTTCCTGAACGGAAGCCAGAAAAGCGTATGCCGCGCGTTTTTCTGCAGGAACAGTCATGGTTCCTATCTGGGAATTTAAATATTCAATGGCTTTTTCAGGAGATTTTTTTGCAACAGCATTCTCAGAAAGTTGCTTCGCCGTAAGTTCCTCTGCATGAAGCGCAAAGGAACTGAAGAGAGCGGCCATTACAAATGCAGTGATTTTTTTCATACGGGACTTCCTGTTTCCAGTTCAGTGGTCTGAGTGTTTTCTTCGTGTTTATTTTCAGCGATGTTTTCCGCTTTCTCTTTTTTGTCGTTTTTTTCCTTTTTGTCCTTTACGGCTGCAGGAACGTTATTTTGCTTTTCTTTTTTTGCCTTCTTCACTCTGTGAGTAAGGGCAAAAGGCAGGGTGAAGAGAAGTCCTGCCGAAAATGAAATCATTATTGTTATGAAAACCGGTACATTTTCAAAAGTCTTGAAAATCAGGCTTACATTGCACTTGTTGTCCAGATTGAATCCTACGAAAGACGCAAGGATGACAAATCCTGCAATAGTTCCTAAAAGTCTTATAACCATATTACCCTCTAACATCCCTGCAAGTTTGTTTCACAAACTTGCCCTTTAAATGTATGTCCGTTTAATGATTCTATTGTAACATATAAAAATTTTCCAATCAAAGATTTATCTGCTTTGAATGTTACTTTCTCGTCCTGGGCGGTCTTTCCCAGAAGTTCTTCCTGGCTGTCCCTTGAGACGCCCTCAACAAGCACTTTTACTTTCTGGCCGACACGTTTTTTCATCTGCTCGTCAGTATGAATCAGCTGCAGGTCGATTACCCTCTGAAGACGCTCCTTCCTGATGTTTTCCGGAATCTGTTCCATTTTTGCGGCAGGCGTGCCTTCTCGAGGATTATAATAGTACATGCAGGCGCTTTCAAAACGTACCTGATTCATAAGGTCAAGGGTAAGCTCCACGTCTTCTTCTGTTTCCGTAGGGAATCCCATCATGATGTCTGTTGTAAGCGAAACGTCCGGAATGGCAGCCTTGATTTTTTTTACAAGCTCAAGGTAATGTTCCCTGGTATAGCGTCTGTTCATTGCCTTCAGGACAGAGCTTGAGCCGTGCTGAACCGGAAGGGCGATGTGATGGCATATAAGGTCATTTTTTGCAATTACTTCTATTAATTCATCGCTGAAATCTTTCGGATGGCTTGAAAGGAATCTTACCCAGCCGATTGAAGATTTGATTTCTTTAAGATGATCCACAATTATCTGCAGAAGTTCTGCGAATGAAACCGGCTTTCCGTTGTATTCAGATTTGTAGCTGTTTACGTTCTGACCGAGAAGAGTTATGTCCAGAACGTGATAGCGTGAAAGTGTGTCCAGTTCCTGAAGAATTTCTTCTACAGGACGGCTTATCTCCCTTCCCCGGACGTACGGAACGATGCAGTAAGTGCAGAAATTGTTGCAGCCGTTCATGATAGGAACAAAAGTTGATTTCGATCCCTGTTCGTATGAAAGTGGTGCAAATTTATATTTTTCAGTGTCATCAACAGGAACCGCATCTTTCTTGTCCTCAACAGCGGAAATGATTTCTCCGAAGTGATGCTTTGCGTATGTTCCAACAACGTAATCAATGCAGGGCCAGTCTTTTTTAAGGGAATCCAGCAGGCGTTCGGCCATACAGCCCATTACGACAACTGTAAGAGGAACCGGTCCGTCCTGAACCAGTTTTGTAGCCTTCTCAAAGAATTTGTATTTGGCAGTCTCATCTTTGTTGCGTACAGCCTTAAGTCCTGTAAAATAGCCGAGCCGGCCGAAAATGCGGTTTTCTGCAGAAGCCCTCACTGAACAGGTGTTGATTATTGCCATGTCCGCAATTTCCGGTGAATATGCTTTTTCCCATCCCCGGGAAATGAGAAGCTGCTCAACTGCGGCAGATTCCGCAATGTTCATCTGGCATCCGTAAGTTTCGAAAAAATATTTCATATTTCTCCTGTGAATTCTGTATATGCGTATGCGTTGTGGTTGTGAATTGATTCTTCGTTCTCACATTCCACGCTGAACCACTTGAAAGGTTTTTCAATGTCAAAATTTTTAAGTCCCAGGTATACTTCCCGGACTACATCCTCTACAAACCGAGGATTTTCGTAGGCATGCTCGGTAACGTATTTTTCGTCTTTCCGCTTCAGGAGTGAATAAAGACCGTTTGAGGCGCAGCTTTCAATCATGCTGATAAGGTCTTCGATCCAGAAAAATCCGGAATAAAGCAGCTTTACTCGTACTGTGCCCCTCTGATTATGTGCTCCAAATTCGCTTATTGCCTTTGAGCACGGACATACAGTTGTGACAGGTACTTCAACGGAAATGAAAAACTGTTTCTCATCCTGACATACTTTTCCTTCGTAAGTGCAGGTGTAGCTCATTATTGCCTTCTCGCCGCTGACGGGGGCAGCTTTTTCCATGAAAAAAGGAAACTGCATTTCACCGAATGCTTCCTGGGCGTCAAGCTTGCCCCGGATTTCCTCAAGCATGTCCAAAAAATGGTGCATGGAGATGTCTTTGTGATGCTTGTGGAATATCTCAATGAAACGGCTCATGTGAGTTCCCTTGAAATGATGGGGCAGGTTCACAAAAAGATTTACCGTTGCGGTGGTGCTCTGAGTCTTGTTTTCTTTGTCTAAAACAGTGACAGGATACTTAACGCCTTTTACGCCGACTTTTTGCAGCGGAACCTTGCGGGTATCCTGTTCATTCTGGATGTCTAGCATGGCGGAAACCTACAGCGTGTTTTCTGCCGCTTCAAGGGTGTTGAACATGAGCATAGCGATTGTCATAGGTCCAACTCCACCAGGAACCGGTGTAATAAATGATGCAGTTTCCAGCAGGTCTGCGTAGTCTGTATCACCTATAAGACGGAAGCCGGATTTTTTAGTGCTGTCCGGTATGCGGTTTACACCTACGTCGATTACAACTGCTCCCGGCTTAACCATGTCTTTTGTAACTGTGTGAGGATGACCGCTGGCTGCGACAATGATGTCCGCCTGACGGGTGAATGAGGCGATGTCCTTTGTGCCTGTGTGGCAGATTGTTACAGTGCAGTTTGTTTCCTTTCGTGCAAGGAGAAGGGAAACCGGTTTTCCTACGATGTTTGACCGTCCGATTACAACGGCGTGCTTTCCGCTTGTCTCAATGCCCATTTTTTCAAGCAGAACTATGATTCCGTGGGGCGTGCACGGAAGGAAGGCTTTTTTGCCGATTACAAGATTTCCCACGTTTACCGGATGGAATCCGTCAACGTCCTTCTCAGGGTTTATGGCAAGAAGAACTTTTTCTTCATTAATATGCTTTGGAAGAGGAAGCTGAACCAGAATTCCGTGTACGCTGGAATCTTTGTTCAGGTCATCGATAATTTTAAGAAGCTCCTCTTCTGTGGTTGATTCCGGAAGGTGCATGCTCCTGTCAGCCATTCCTGCTTCTGCCAGAGCTTTCTGCTTTCCTGTAACATATGAGACGCTTGCCGGATTTTCTCCTACTAAAATTACTGCAAGGCATGGAGTGATTCCTTTTGCCTTCAATGCTGAAACTTTTTCAGCTACTTCTCCGCGTACCTGTGCCGCTATTGCTTTTCCATCAATAATTGTTGCGCTCATCTGTTACCTTCTGAATGAATGATTGTTTTTAATTGTAAAAAGACTAAAAAAAATGTATAGTCTTTATCGAGTAGACATTATAAGAAAATGTGAGGAAAAATGAAACGCATTCTTTCGCTTTTAGGCATACTTTTTGTAATTTCCATGCCGATTTTTGCTCAGTCTGAAGACGAAGTTGATTCAGATGAGGGTCAGAACGAAGAGAACATTGTACGAAGAGAAGACGACAACTATAAAATTAACGGAAAAGGCGACCAGTTCATAAAAATCGGACTCATGCCTAACTTCCCCCTTAATTTTGGCGATTCACTTTATGTAGGTGGTGCAGCACAGCTTGGTTATTTCCGCTTTTTGAACGGCTGGTTCGGACTGGGCGGTGACCTTATGGCTGGATACAATCCTACTTTGGGAAGCAACGTACTTACTTTTGTTCCGGTCACAGTAGGATTCATGCTTCAGCCTACCCTATGGCACTTTGAATTCCCTGTTTTCGGTACTGCCGGAATTGCTTTTGAGACATGTGCAAATAAAAAATATTTCCCTGGTTTTGCAGGAAAAATCGAAGCTGGTGCTTTTTACCGTATAGTTGAAAGCTGGTCTGTAGGTATTACAGGACAGTGGCTTTACCTGCCTCAGTGGTATACGACTACTGACGGTGCAAGTTCAGATTACGGAATGTTCATGCAGGCTTCTGTTTCTGCCCGGTACCATTTCTAGTTTTTACGGAGTTTGATATGAAAAAGAAATATGCTGCCGTATTTTTCGGTATTTTTGCTTTTGTACTTTTTAACTTTACAAGCTGTTATGATGCTGTTTTTCAGGCAATCAGAACGGAAGTTGAGCTTGGTGAAATTTCTGTAAGCGGATTCATCAACGGAATCGTACGTTTCAATCCCCAGGGTTCGTCTAAGCAGTATCTTCTTGTTGCCAACGGTACGATTTCATTAAAAGATGCCAGCTATGGTTCTTCCGGGGGCTGGTTTGAGCTTTCCGGTCTGGGACTTCCGGACAAGGTTTCCTATTCATACTACGACGCAAGTTTTTCCGGCGAGCATATCTTCAAGCTTGCGGCTGACAAGGAATGGATTTATGCCCTTTCCTATGTTCCTTACTACGACGAGGACAACAGCCGTATTATTCCGAAGGACTTCTACCTCTATGCCTGCAAGCCTGTAATTAACGGCAACGGCGCCCTTGATTTCATCTCAAACGGCGGATGGCAGAGAGTTGCTGCTGTAAACAAAGTTATTTCCGCATATACGACAGTTCTGGGCAATTCAGGCACTGCATATTACAACATGAACGCAAGTATCCAGCTCTTCTGTACAAATGCACCTGATCCGGCCCACAGAAAAGCATTTATCCGTGTAGGCGGCGGATCTCCATACGTTTACAACAACGCCAATAACGTAATGTGGTCTGTCTTTGATTTGAACGGTTTCAATGAGCCTGGCGTTCTGAACTGCGGTTCTGAGTCAGGACTTTCAGTTTCCACTGACCCAAAATACAAGAACGTAATGGTAGGAAAAGATGTTCTTGGTGCAGTCTGGTTCGGTGATAAAAATACGACAGATGAAGAAAGCCTTGAGAACTATCTCTTCCTGAATTATGAGACTCCGATTACAAATGAGTCTGCCGTTGCCCACCCGAAGCCGTCCTACGTATATTACGGACAGGGTGAGTACCTGTGGAAATTTTCACGGAACGATTACGATGCAGAATACACTACAGGTATTCCTTACTATGGTACAGGAAAGCGAACATATGAAAAATGTGAGTACAGCAACATTAAAGCTTATATCGCAGGATACAGTTATGCTGAAGTTACCACAGTTACAGATGAGAATGGTACGGAAGTTAAGAGCACCTCATACAAGAGCATTGGAAAACCTTCTTCATTGAACTGGATTTACGAAAATACAGACTCGTCAATCTGTTCCCTTGGAGTTACAAAATCTTCCCTGCTCATCGGAACAGGAACATACCGTTCTTCTGGAGACGGAATTTTCCACCTTTCCCTTGATGCGAACGGAGCTCCGACTTCAAGCGCAAGCAACAATACATTCCTTACTAACGCCGCAGACGTAATGTGTGAGCCGTACATTGTCCGCTCGCTTCTTGTTGTGGATCCTGATAAAAAAGAAGAGGAAGGCATAATTTATTCTTCAATGGACTACATTTATACAGAGTCAACTGCCGGAACGACAATAGAAAACCGCGGTCTCTGGTCATATTATCCTACGACCCTTGAATGGAACCGCGAATAGCCGGTTACATAAAATCATATTTGATGCCGAATGCTGCTGTAAAAAGCAGCTTTTTTTTTGTAATTTTATATGATGCCTTTATTTCTGCCCGGCTTGATTTTACCTGCTCCTCTTTTGAATTCAGGTAAAATGAGGCGGAGACCGCAGCCCGGGGGAAATTCAATCTGAGTGATGCCCTGTATGCTGATTTTTGGCTTTCCTTTGCGTATGAATATGAAAGGTTCAGCGACGGCCTGAAAGTCATGAAAAGCGAATTTGATGCCGAAAGGCAGAAAACTGTTCCTTCCAGAGCCTCTGTCCTTGTGCAGGAAAAGCCTTCCCTCAAAATATCGTAGAAAGAGCCGCCTAGTTTGATTCCGGAAGCAGAAAACTGAATCCGGGTACAGGACTTCCGGGTTCTAAGTTCGCTTGAATAAGAAGCCTTTGCCAGAAGCCGGGTTTCTCCGTCGGTCTGGATTTTTTCTTCTGCCAGCACAAGAAATCCAGCCTTCATTTTTGCAAGATTCCCGGGAAGGTAAAATGTTGCCTGGGGATTTATCCTGAGCTGCTCAACCACTGTAAGCCGTTTTCCAGAGGACGTAAAAATTTCTGGGCTTGAGGCGCAGAATGCAGAGACGTTCAGGGAAAACCCTTTCAGAAACAGGGAGTTTTCCCAGGAGAAACTGTATTCCTGCCGGCATTGAGGGTTTATTGCGGACTGGTACAAATTCAGTGAAAACTTCGAGAAAAAATGCCGGTTTGCAAAAACGCCCTGCAGGTTCTGGAACAGGTACCAGTTTTCCGGAAAATATACTGCTTCATTCATCCATTGAGTATTTTCTGAAGAAATCAAAAAACGGGCGGCTGTATATGAAAATGAAAATCTGTTGTCCCCGGGAGCAGAAAAGGAAAGCAAAGCGCCCGCCGCACATTTTTCTTCAGCATCTATGAAAGAATTGAGCTGCAGCTGTCTTATATTAAGCGGAAAATGCCTGACCTTAGGAAATTTCGTAAGACTCAGGCTTGCGAATGCTCCCAACGGCCTCTGCCATCCTGAATATCCCGGCATTGAGGCGCTGAGGACTGCGGCGGAGCGGGATGTGCTTCCCAGGGCCGAAGTTCCTTGTGAGAGGGCAGGAGAGGAAAAGCAGGAGGCGCTCCCGGCGCAGGAAATCTGCCCGAAACGTATTGTAAGAGGAAAGTTCAGAAGTTCACGGCCGTTTATTTCTGCTCCCCAGGCCGGCGGATTTGCTTCCGGGGTTTCGCCGTACTGAAGGGCATCCGTCTTCCATGCAATCTTTCCGGAAAAGCCATTCAGAAACAGGGAGGCTTCGCTTGCGGTGCTCCAGGAGCTTTTTTCCATGTCTTCCTGCAGAAATGCCGTGGTGAAGCTTTCTTTTATGCAGAGCTGCCTGAAAATTCCCGGATTGTCTTCGGCAGAAAACCTGCACAGAAATAAAAAAAAAGCCGCAATAAAACAAGTATGATTTTTCCTCATACTTATTTATTACGGTTTTCATGTACAAAACTGCATTTTAGCAGAAATTAAAGCTGTTCAGTTTTTGTGCTTGTAACGTAGCTTGCAGATTTTGCAAAAGTATCAATCTGTGAAATTCTGTTTCTCCAGTATTCAGCTTCTGTTTTTGTTGTATACGGGCCAACTCGAACGCGGTAGAAAAGCTGGTTCTTGTTGTTTGTGTAAGTAAACACGTCAGCTGTAATCTGATGTTTTGCAAGTTCTTCCCGAGCTGACTCAGCGCTTTTTCTGCTTGTAAGGGCAGTTACCTGAATCCAGTACTGAATGACTTCTGGTTTCTTAGGAGCAGCTGCTTTTTTTGTCTCTGCTGCTTTTGCAGGAGCTTTTTTAGCTTCGTATGCAACAGCCTGCCTTTTTGCCGGCTCTGCTTTTTTAACGGTTTCCTTTGCAGGTGCAGGAGCAGCTTTCTTTGTCTGCGGCAAGGTTGTATTCTGAGCTGGTTTTGAAGCGGCAGCAATGTTCAAATCAATTGTAGTTGAATTGTCAGCAGGCTGTGAAGATACATTTTCTGCAATGACCGTTGCATTTTCAGTGTGAACAATAAGTTCGCTTACTTTGAAGTCTCCTGAAGTTTTGCTCAGGTCCTGTACGCCTGCTGAATCAGGTGAGCGGAGCTCTTTTCCGCTTTCAAAGTTCAATGGGTGAGGCACAGTTGTACCGTCAGCGTTGAATTCCTGTTCTTCTGAAAATCCTTCCAGAGGAGCTTTTTCAAGGGGGCTTGAATCTTCTGCAGGTGCAAGCGAAATCCAGCCGTTAGCAGCAGCCTTTGAATTCTGTCTGTTTGTTGTCGCAATTGACTGCGGTGTTTTTGAAGCCGGAGCGTAAATAATCAAGGCAGCTCCAAGAACTACCAGAAGAAAAACTCCTACAGCTGCAATAATCCATAATAATCTTTTCTGTTCCATATCGCATTCCTTTGCGGTCTTTCCCGACCCATTACTTTTCTATCGGAATCTCAGAAAATTTGTTTAGGATTTTTTTTAAGAAAGGGACAACGCAGGCGTTTTCCCTGCGCCTCAAACCACTTTCCGTGGTTTTCGGCTACCCTTTCTGCGGAACACATTTCCGCAACGCCTTTGTGAGTTTTTTTTCGCTCCCGGAATTATTGATTATAAAAAGCTCTTTTCCGGAGTTTCTGTATCTTTCAAGAAGGTTTTTCTGTGCCCTTATTCTTGAAATTATCTGTCCGGAAGGAATCCTGTCTCTTCTGGCTATCCTGATGAATCGAAGGGGAGCCGCTGCAGTTACAAATATTATCATGCTGCAGAGTGAAAGAAGTTCCGGGGTTTTGTACAGAACGGCGGCATTCAGGATTATGTTCTTTCCCGGATTGTCCGCAATTATTTTTTTTGTCTCTTCGATTACCAGAGGATATACAAGGCTTTCCTGTTTTTTTAAAAGTTCTGGATTTGGGAAAAGCAGGGCTCCCAAATTCCTGCGGTTCAACGTGCCGTCCGGATTTAAAAGCGAGATGCCGGCTTTTTCTGCCTCAGCCTTAAAAGTTTCGGCAATCTGAGAGGAAGCTTTTTCCATTGCGTGATGGGCAACCTTGTCCGCGTCAATGCAGAGCCAGCCCTGCTTTTCAAGGATTGAGCAGACAAAGTTTTTTCCCGCCGCAATAGTTCCGGTAACGCAAGCAATCATCAGTGGAACAACCCCCAGGATTTTCCGCTTTCAATGGAAACTCTGAGAGGTACATTCAGTTTTACAGCGTTCTCCATTTTTTCCCGGACAAGAGATATTGTTTCCTCTATGACTTCCGGTTTGTCAGGGCATTCAAGGATAAGCTCGTCATGCACCTGAAGCAGAAGTCTTGCGCCGTTGTTCTTTTCTGCAAGTGCGGCGGAAACTTCCAGCATTGCTTTTTTTACTATGTCCGCGGCAGAGCCCTGGACCGGTGTGTTTACGGCAATGCGCTCTGCGGCTGATTTTTCAATTTTGTTGCGGCTGTTGATGCCGGAAACAGGACGCCGTCGGCCAAAAATAGTCTCAACGTAGCCTTTGTCTTCTGCCATTGAAATTGACTCTGCCTTGAAGCGGCTTATGTCTGAATAGAACTTATCGTAGTTCTGGATGAACTGCTCGGCTTCCATGCGGCGAATGCCCAGGTCCTGGGCAAGCCGGAATGCACTCATTCCGTAGATTACTCCGAAGTTTATGGTTTTTGCCGTGCGCCGCATTTCAGGGGTAACGGCTTCCGGCTGAACGCCGTAAATCAAAGCCGCTGTGGAGCGGTGAACGTCCGTGCCCTCTGTGAAAGCCTTGCACATGTTCTTGTCGCCGGAAAGATGGGCAAGGACTACAAGCTCAATCTGGGCATAGTCGGCAGAAACAAGCACTTTGCCTTCAGGGGCGGTGAAGGCGCTGCGTATGCGGCGGCCTGCTTCGCTCCGTACAGGAATGTTCTGCAGGTTAGGTTCCCGGCAGGAAAGGCGGCCAGTGGCTGTTCCCGTCTGAACGAAATCCGTGTGGATGCGGTTCCGGCTGTCAGCAAGTTTCGGCAGAGTTTCAACATAAGTTGACTGGAGTTTTGCCATTTCCCTGTATTCGAGAATCATCTTTGGAACTGCATCGTACATTGCAAGTTCTTCCAGAACGGAAGTGTCTGTTGAATAGCCGGTCTTTGTTTTTTTGCCCGGTTTTAATTTTCGCTCTTCAAAAAGCACTGTCTGAAGCTGCTTTGGGGATGCTATATTGAATTCATGTCCTACTTCCTTGTAAATTGCCTGCTCCGCTTCGGTCAGGCCTTTTGAAAGCTCCCTGCTGTATTCGTTCAGCGCGCCGGAATCCAGATGAATGCCGGAAAGCTCCATGTCAGCAAGAACCGGAAGAAGGCTCATTTCCAGAGACAGAAGCTTTTCCAGCGGGTACTCCGGATTTTTGATTTCTGCAGAAAGTTTTTCACAAAGCTGAAGGGTAAAGTCTGCGTCTTCAGAGGCGTAGGGTACTGCCTGCTCAAGAGGAACGTCTGCAAAGGTCTGTCCTTTTTTTACGATGTCGCTGAATTCAATGCCTTTCAGGCCCAAAAGGAGCTCGGAAAGTCCTTCGAGGCTGTAGGAATTTTTTCCGGTTCTTTCCGGGTTTATGAGCCATGCGGCAATCATTGTGTCAAAAATTCCTGCATTGAATTTTATTGTGCGGTCAGAGAAAAGTCCGTTGGTTGCAAGAACTTTCAGGTCAAATTTTCCGTTGTGCATGACAATCGTTACGGAGCTGCTTTCGAAAAGCCGTTTAAGTTCCGGAAAAGCCTCTTCCTTTGTAAGGGCATAGCTTTCAAAAAGGTTTCCGCCGGCTGTAAGGGGAACATAAATTGCCCTGCCTTTTTCATAGCACAGGGAAAATCCCTGGATGTTTGCCTTTATTGTGTCCAGGCTGTCTGTCTCGCAGTCAAAGGCAACGGTTCCGGCTTTTATAGCTTCGTCAATAAATGAGCGCAGCTGGTTAAGCTCCGTCACTGGGGAATAATTTCCCTGGTTCTGCTTTATTTCTGATGCAGGAACTGCATTTTCTATAAAGTAGTCACGGTAGGCAGACTGGCCGGGGCGTTGCGGGGTGACCCCGCTTGAAGGGGTGGGTGAAGCAGGGGATTTTTCCCCGGCTGAGCCCAGGGGAAGACTTTCCCCTCCCTGTATGTGCCCTCCGTTTTTTAGTGCCAGCTCTCCGTACTGCTTGGCTGCCTGAAAGGCGCCGTATTCTGAAAGAAGGGCGGATGCTTTTGCAAAATGAAGCTGAGATTTTGTAGTGACCGCTTTATCGATTTCCGGGCATGGAACTTCGTCGCAGAGCCGAACAAGTTTCTGAGAAAAATATGCGTTGTCCTTTCCTTCAAGAAGTTTTTTCTGCATGGCGCCTTTTATTTCGTCGATGTGGGCGTAAATTCCGTCAAGGTTATTGTAGTCTCCCAGAAGTTTTGCCGCGGTTTTTACGCCTACGCCGTGAACGCCGGGAATATTGTCTGCCGTGTCGCCGTACAGCGAGAGCAGGTCAAGAAGCTGGGCTGGTTTTACTCCCCATTCAGCTTCTACGCCTTCCGGTCCGGTAACTTTCCAGGCAGTTCCTGCGTCTGGTTTTAAAATTTGTGTGGTTTCGGAAACAAGCTGCATTAAATCCTTGTCGCCGGAAAGAATCCGGCAGGTTCGTCCTGTTTCGGCGCATTTTCTGGCAACGGTGGCGATTATGTCGTCTGCCTCGTAACCGTCGCACTGGAGCACCGGAATGCCCATTTTTTCAAGGATTTCGCAAATCCACGGAATCTGTGCATGAAGGTCATCAGGAGTTTTGTTGCGGGTTGCCTTGTATTCCGGATACATTTCATGACGGAATGTCTTTGTCTTTGAGTCCATTGCGGCAAAAATAAAGCCGGGTTTGTAGTGCTCAAGGATGTAGTGAAGGTTGCGGAAAAATCCGAACAGCGCGCTTATGTTTTCCCCCCGCTGGTTTGTAAGCGGGCGGTTTATGAAAGCGAAATAGCACCGGAAAATGAGTCCGTAGGAGTCAAGGATATAAACAGTGTTTTCGTTGAATTCTGGCATTTATTTGTCTTCTCTGCTGAGCATAAGGTTTGTAAGGATGCCCAGTATGAGGGCACAGGCAACGGTTCGGATTTGAACTTTGCCGAAACTGATTACCATTCCGCCTACGCCAGTGATGAAGATTATGCTTGCAACGAAAAGATTTCGGTTTTTGTTCAGATCAACCTGCTGGAACATCTTGAATCCTGAGACTGCTATGAATCCGTAAAGGGTAATGCATACGCCGCCCATCACGCAGCTAGGAATTGTTTCCAGGAATGCAACCAGAGGGCTGATCAAGCTTACTATGATGCAGAGTACGGCACAGCCCCAGATGCTTATGGTTGAGGCATTGCGTGTGATTGCTACACAGCCGATTGATTCTCCGTATGTTGTGTTCGGACATCCGCCGAACATTGTGGAAATCATTGTTCCTACTCCGTCTCCAAGAAGGGTTCGGGTAAGCCCTGGTTCTTTAATAAGGTCTGTGCCGATGATTGCCGAAAGGTTCTTGTGGTCGGCAAGGTGTTCAGCAAATACAACGAATGCAACCGGAACGTATGCGGCAAAGATTGTAAGAAGGTAAGAGCCTGTTATGCCTTTTAAACCTTCAGTTCCTCCAAGAAGGAATGTAAATTTCGGAAGTGAGAAGTAGCCTGAAATGTGTGAGAAATCAAGTTCTGTAAGGGCAGAATAGTTGACAATTACAAGGGCCGGATTGTCCGTCAAGTAACCGGTCAGGGCAAAAAGAGAGGCCAGAATGTAGCCGGCAAGGATTCCCAGAATGAAAGGAATGAGCTTTCCGACCCGTTTTCCGTATGTCGAGCACATCATTGTAACTGCAAGGGTCGCAAGGCCACAGATAAGGGCAACGTAAGTGCTTCCGCCTTCAACGCTTGACTTCATAAGGTCGCCGACTGCGTTTCCGGAAAGGCTGAGTCCGATGATTGAAACTACAGGGCCGATGATTACAGGAGGCATAAGGCGGTCAATCCACTTTACGCCGAAATTTTTAACTACGGCGGCAATGATGATGTAGACAAGTCCTGCCATGAAAGCACCGATTATAAGACCCCAGTAGCCGATGGCAACGGATGCTGCGCCGCCGAAGGCACTGAACATTGAGCCTATGAAAGCAAAGGAGCTTCCCAAAAATACAGGGCTGGAACTTTTTGTAAACAGCAGGTAAACGAACGTTCCTACGCCGGCACCGAAAAGCGCTGCAGAAGCTGTAAGGCCGTTTCCTACGATTGCAGGAACTGCGATTGTTGCCGCCATAATTGCAAGAAGCTGCTGAACGGCGAAAAGAAATACTTTCAGTAATCTAGGTCTGTCCTTGATGTTGTAAATTAAATCCATGTTATGTCTCCAAAAAATTGTTATTTATGTAAAACTCTTATCCAAGTACTGTGCGCTCGATTTCAAACATCTGGGAGCGGTACAGGCTTGTAATGTTGTGCCCGTAATCTGCAAGAAGCTGCATGATGTTGCGCGGGTGATCTTTTGTGTCGCACCCGTTCAGTCGGTCTCCAGCATCTCCTAGTCCCGGCATGATGTATGCTTTTTCGTTCATTACTGGATCCATCCACAGCGTGTAGCAGGTGCAGTTCTCAAGGGCACGGGTTACCCTGATACTTCCCTTCATTGTGGAGATTGTATTGAAGAAAGCGATTGACTTTGGCTTTATTCCCTGCTTCTGAAGGTATTTTACGACTGTAACAAGAGAGCCTCCGGTAGCGTTCATCGGGTCAGCGAAGATAAGATCCTTGCCTTCAAGGCTTTTCAGATTGAAGAATGACTTGTTCAGGTCAAGAATGTATTCCATGTTGTTCTCATTCTTTGAGTCGTTGCGGCTGATTTTGAACAGCGCGAAGGGCGTAATGTATTTGTGTGATGAGAACTCTTCGATTTCCTTTGAGACAATCATGCTCGGAAGAAGGGCTCCGCGGAGCATTACGCACATGACTGTATTTTCGATTTTATAGTCAATGTCCGGGATTTTGTGAACGGCATAATTCTGAACCGGATAAGTTACAGGGGTTTTTACGACGATGTGGCCTTTGCGGTCTGTCTCCTCGTTTGCGTATGCCATACGGAAAAGCATTTCGTATGCCCTCTGGCTGTAGTACATGAATTCGTGATGACTTGTATTTTCATCGCGGAGTTTTGATATTACGCGGCTTGCTTCTGCCTGAGCAATACGCTCAGTCTCAAATGAATAGACTTTAATGCGGGGATGCTTTCTGCAGATCTCCTGCATTGCATGTCCCATTCTGTCATAGCTTTCAATGATTTTCTGTTTGTCCATTGGGTCAAAAGATTTCATTGTGTCTGTGAACAGACCGTCCAGTCTTTTAAGATCAGACATGTCTTCATCTGTCAGATAGCCGTCCAGATCTTCAGCTTTTAAGATGATTTTGTTTTCCATTTTTTTCCTCGGTTACTTTTTTTCATTAATCATTGTATTGGCGGTTTTTTTGTTTTGCAAGTTTTCAGTTTAAAATTTCAGGCAGACGGTAGACATCCTTGACTCCGCTTACAAGAATTCCGCCCATTCCCATCTCAAGGGGGAGGGAAATGTCCATGTCGTAACGGTCACCTACTGAAAGGGTTTCCCATGGTTTCGTTCCAAGTTTTTTCAGGGCCATTTCAAAAGGTTCCCGGGCAGGCTTTGATTTTCCGGAGGTGTCCAGTCCGATTACGTCCGGAATAAGGTCTGCGATTCCGATTGCCTCAAGGGTTTTTCGGGCCGGAAGTTCCGGATTATTGGTTACACAGATGAGCCTGTATTTGTGCCTGAGTTTTTTTATTGTCTCTATGAGCTTTTCGTCTCTGGTAAGAAAGTTTTTGGGCTCAAGAAGCGTACGGCGCATCTCGACGCTTTCTTCTATTGTTACGCCGAAATGTGTAAACGTATTTCCAAGGCTGATTTTTCTTCCGCCGTTTTGAGACGACCAGATTCTTCGGAATTCGCTTATGCGGTTCCGGGCCTGGGCTTCGGTTATTCCCTGCTTTTTTGCCCAGAAGCGTATCTGTGCGTCGACCTGCTCAAAGGCATAGGCGGCGCTGGTATATAAGGTTGAATCTATGTCAAAAATGATTGCCTTCAGGTTTTCCGGAATGCCGAAAAGCTTGAATTTTTCGTCATCTGGCGTAGGATGGAAAACTTCTGCTTCTTTCACAAGGATCCCGGCCCCCTCCTGCAGGTTTTTGAAAAATCCCAGGGACGTAAATGCAATGATTGCATTGCCCAGAAGCTCTGCATCTGGAACTGTTCCTGTGGCTATGGAAATTTTCATTGAGGAAGCCTTTTCCTTGAGCCATTTTGAATTCTTTGCCTGTCCGCCGGTAATGAAAATCCTGTCGTCAAAAGGAAGTCCGTTCTCTGCCGCAAGTTTTTTAAGCTCCCTGACTGCAGTTACGTTTTTTTCCTTTATTTCTGACAGAATCCTCCAGCCCTCGCTGTTCCTGTCGTTGAAGGCATAGTCTATTATTTCACCGTATGAAAGCTCTTTTGCTTCCATGGCGCTTATTTCATTTTTGAACTGACTCAGCAGGCTTCCGCTTTCATTAATAATATATGAAATGTTCCACAGTTCCGGAATTACAGAGGGAAGGGTACGGAAAAGCGGAGAATACACCTGTTTTTCAGAGCAGAAATTTATTCCTTCGCTGGAACCTGCCCGGTCGCATATTTTACCGGGTCTCAGAGTGCCTGTTCCTATGAGGGCTGTAATGAAGTCAGGGCCACCGCATAATACAGGCACAGGTTCTGCCATTCCCATAAGGGAGCAGGCCTCTTCTGTAAGAAAGCCGGCTCTGTGTCCCGGAGAAACGAAAACTGGAATCTTTTCCTTTTCAATGCCAAATTTCTCAAGCTCTCCAGTTGTCCAGTAGGCTGCCTCAAAGCGTTTTTCCGGAAGAACGGTCACGCTGTTTCCTGTAAGGCGGAAGATTATGTATTCAGGACCTGAAAAAATATGACGGCTTCCCTTCCATTCTTCAGGGAAAAAATGCCTGAAAGCGGCAAGACGTGGTAGGAAAAGCGAGGGAGTTTCAGGCAGGTTATCAAGCTGCCGGTAAAGCGTGCTGTTCCAAAGAAGGGTTCTTCCGTTTTGAGAGACGACTGTAGGTCCGTTGCCGGAAATGCAGACTGCGCTTACTTCTGCGTCCGGGGCATTTTTTATACATTCAGTGCTTCCGCCTGTAAAAGCCTGAAGCCACTGATTTGCTATGTAGTCGTTTTTTTCGGAATTAAAAGGGCGTTTGCAGAAAGAAACGACTTCGCCGTGCTCCGAAATCAGGGCAATTTTCAGCGAAGTCGTTCCAATATCTGCACATAGGATGTTATGCAAAATCTTAGTTTTTAGCTGCAGCTTTGTCGCCGCTTTCCTGCTGTGTCTTTACGATTTTTTCGATGATGTTGCGGTTGTCCAGCAAGTCACCGATTGACTGGTTGTGATGGATGCGGGTAATTACGTTTGCGAAAAGACCTGAAACATCAGTTGAAATGTACCATTCTTTCTTCAGGAGCTCTTCGTGGTAAACGGCGTTAGTTCCGATTACGCGGTAGAAAAGACCTTTCTTGTATGCTTCGTCAAAAAGCTCAATGGCATTTCCGGTAAAGAACGGAAGGCTGATTGCTGCGATAACTTTTGTCGCTCCGTTGTCTTTAAGGAAGCTCATAGCTTTGAGAAGAGTTCCTCCGGTACCGAGCATGTCGTCTGCAAGGAATGCAACTTTGCCCTTTACGTCTCCTAAAAGTTTTACGGATTTAATGTTTGTGTCCTTTGCGTTCATTGTTACTACAGAGTAGTCGCGTTCCTTGTAAATCATTGCGAGAGGAAGCTTTAATCCTGAAGCATAGAACTTGTTGCGGTCGATTGCTCCTGTATCAGGGCTTACTACGACCATATCTTCTGTCTGACCTGTAAGGTCAACAATCTTGCTCAATTCACGGATGATCTGGTATGAGGCGTGAAGGTTCTCAAGATTGATTGTGCTGAATGCATTTATGATCTCACGGCTGTGGATATCAAGAGTAATGATTCTTGATACGCCGAGCATTTCATATAAATGACCGAGCATTGCTGCTGCAAGTCCTTCCCGACCCTTTTTCTTGTGCTGGCGGCTGTAAGGGTAAACCGGTACAACAAGAGTTATTTTTGAAGCGCCTGCCTGTCGAACAGAATCGATTGTATTGAGAAGGCACATAAGGTGGTCATTTACTGAAAGCGAGAGCTGAGTTTTTCCACCGTTCAATGTCAGAACTTCATGGTTTTCAACGTACTGGAAAATGAATACGTCTTTTCCGCGAATTGATTCATTGATTTCTGTCTTGATTTCTCCATTTGCAAAGTAAGTGAAAGTTGTGTCAACTTTGAAAACTGGAGCACGATACTTGTCAGTTGCGCCTCGGATTACAAGGTCAGAAGTATCAAGGTCATTTCTGAGGTTGATGTCCTTGATAAGCTCTTCCTTTGTAAGGTCGTAGCGTTTTGAAATGGCATCGTTTTTGAGCGTAAAACGATGTTTGTACATGTGTTTTAAGTGCGTGATTACAGCATCTGCAAAGGCTTCTCCGCCAGGGCATGCTATAATCGCAAGATCAGTTGGTTCTGAATACGGCATTTTTCAAAAAACCTCTTTATAGTGGGAAAGTATTAACATACTAGCATTTTTAAGGGCGTATTTCAATTACCGCATGAATATCCAGGCAGTGTAGGCTCCGTAGAGAACCAGCATTGTGATTCCTGCGGTGCGGCCCAGCCTGTATTTCGGACGTGCCATGATCCAGACTATGGCGCTTGCTCCTATGAGCATGAGGACGTCGTACAGGCTTGAAGCTTCGACTGAAACAGGTTTTATTGATGTTGAGATTCCGAGAATGAAAAGGATGTTGAAGATGTTCGAGCCGACTACGTTTCCGATGGCAATGTCGTTTTCGCCTTTGCGGGCGGCGATTATGCTGGTAACCAGTTCAGGAAGGCTTGTACCAAAGGCAACGATTGTAAGTCCTATCAGAGTTTCGCTCATTCCTGCAGCCTGTGCGATGAATGAGGCGCTTTTTACGACTGCCTGACCGCCGGCGATTACTCCGAAAAGTCCCAGAAGAGAGAAAAAAATGCTTTTTATAAGGGAAGAATTTTCCGAATCCTCATCATCTTCTGCTTCCCTCTGAGAGGAAAGACTGTATGAAACCGTTGAGTACATGAAAATGGCAAAAAACAGCAGGAGAATAAGGCCGTCTGCCCGGCTGATTACGTTTTCTGTTCCGCCTGAAAGAGCCGTGTCGGAAATAAGCAGGAGAAGCGCCGCTGCCACAAGCACTGAAAAGGGAAAATCCTTGCGGAGAATTGATTTTTCCACCTGCATTGGAGAAATTGCGGCAGCTGTTCCCGCTACCAGAAGCAGGTTCACTATGTTAGAGCCTGCTACGTTGCCGAATGCAATTCCGTTTACTCCCTTTATTGCGGAAGTAAGGCTTACTGCAAGTTCAGGAAGGCTTGTTCCGAAGGAAACAATTGTAAGTCCGATTACCACAGAGGGAATGTTGAAGATTCTTGCGATGGAAGAGCTTCCGTCTACAAAAAAGTCTGCGCCTTTTACAAGGAATACAAAACCTACGAATAAAACAGCAATATAAACAGCACCTTGTACGTTAAACATACCACATTATAGAAATCCGTATGAAAAGTTGCAATCTGCATGTCAGTCCATCAGCTCATGCTGGTGGCGGTATGCAACGGACACCTTTCTGCCTGCGGGAAGTTCTGTCTCCAGGCTGTTTGCGTATGCGGTGATTTTCTGTCCGTCTGTCAGCCGGATTTTGTATCGGAAGCGGTCGCCGAAAAATGAGCTTGAAATGATTGTTCCTGTAATATCTCCATCCAGTCCGTCGATTATATTTATCCATTCCGGGCGGACAAGGATTTTTCTGTCATTCTCATGCAGAATGTTTGCCCGGCCAGCAAAATCTGCGGTGAATTCGTCTTTCGGCTCAAAGTAAATTTTCTGAGGAGTATCGTACTGAATTATTTTTCCGCCGTTCATCACTGCAATGCGGTCTGAAAGTGTAAGGGCTTCTTCCTGATCGTGGGTAACGTATACAGTCGTAATTTTAAGTTTCTGCTGGATTTCCTTAAGTTCTTCCCTTACTTTTATGCGCAGGTTTGTGTCCAGTGAAGAAAGAGGCTCGTCCATCAAGAGAAGCTCCGGCTCAAGCACAAGGGAGCGTCCCAGGGCAACTCTCTGCTGCTGTCCGCCGGAAAGCTCTCCGGGAAAACGTGAGAGCAGGTGGGTGAGTCCCAGGTTTTCGGCAGTCTGCATCACAAGTTCTGTGTTTTTATTTCGTTCTGCTCTGAATGACTTTTTAAGCTTGAGTCCGTAGAACAGGTTCTGTTCGACTGTAAGGTGAGGAAAAAGTGCGTAATCCTGGAAAACCATCCCGATTTTGCGTCTGTTCGGAAGGATTCCGTTCTGTTCCTCTCCGTTTATAAGTATTTTTCCCTGGTTCGGATTTAAAAAACCGGAGATAAGTCTGAGGACAGTAGTTTTTCCGCAGCCGCTTTCTCCCAGCAGAGTGGCAAATTCTCCGCGCTCAACGGAAAGGGAAAGACCTTTTATAACTTCTGTTTTTTTGTATGAGAATGAAATGTCCTTAAGTTCAAGCAGCGGCATTTGTACCTCCAAGTCGGCTTTTGGTTTTGGTCAGTCCCGTTCCGACAGCAAGAATTGAAAAAGTTAATACAGTAAGAACAAGGGCAAGGGAAGCGGATTTACCCCAGTCCCCCTGCTCTGCAAGATTTACGATGCTTATTGAGG
>JAFPCT010000069.1 GCA_017390125.1 Treponema sp. | reverse complement strand
TTCCGGCAGCCCCGGGATCCTTTCCTCCGTGACCCGGATCAATGAGTATTGCGCCGATTTTAAAGCCGTTTCCGTCCTCGCTGTCCTTGAAATACTGCTCCGCCGTGCTGATGAATGAGGATGAAACCTTGACCACCCCGTTTTCGATTGAAGGGGCATCAACGATTACAAGGGCACTGCTGTCCAGAACCATAAGAGGATCATCGATACGGAAGGAAAGCTGATGTCCGCCCTTCTCAAGCATTCCTGATTCAGAAAGGCTGTCCCAGTAAAAAATCATGCCGGAAGAAGCGGCTTTATCTATTAAAGAAATATTGTTTTCCGCAAATAAAGCCACTGCAGAAAAAAAAGCGGCAGCGGAAAAAAGTATGCATTTAAAAAGTCTCATACTTCTATGTTCGGAATTTTAAATTGAATCTGAAACATAAATTGCGCCCTGAATGCCGCCTTTTAAAAGGGCGCTCCAGAATTTGAGTCCGTCAAGCTGAGGATGAACAGGAACCAGCAGGTCAAAACGGCGGGCAGTTTCCAAAGCCGTAAGGTAATTCCAGTCACGTTCCGGTGAATCCAGGGCCTTAAGAAGCTCCTGGCTTGCATTGCTCAATACGCTTGTGTTTTCCGGAATGACAGCAGGAATACAGAGCCGGGAAATATCTTTGAACGCAGAAAATGCGGCCGGCGGAAAACCTTCCTCTTCAGGATCAGAGGCACCCGAAAGAAAGGCATCTGTCTCAGGATCATTCGGCTCAAGGCGAATCAATATTTTTGAGCAGGCTTTTTCCGCCTGACTTACACTGAGCTCATAATCAGAATTCAAGGAAATTACGTTTCCGCATTTCTGAACGTTGTTGCGGGGAAAATCAATTCTGTCGCCGGCTTTTACTGGCCTAGGAAAAACATTTTTTATGCCGGAAATTTTTCCTGCGCCGTCAAGACCGTCAACCGCCTTGATTATTCCTGGAATTGAGATCCATGCCCGCTCTGCGCTTACGTTCTCAGACGGAAGGATAAAAAGCTCAAAAGGACAGTCCTTTACCGGCAGAGGAAAACGGTTCTGCAAAAGATACGAAGGTTCCTCTCCTACAGCGATAAGAAGAGCCTGCTCCGTAAGGTTGCAGCCAGAAGAATAAGGATATGTCCAGCCGGACATGTACCCGCCGGAAAGCCGGGCTGCAATTTCTCCTATCTCCGCGCCTTTTTCAGTATATTTTATGTCTGCCTTTGCGGCTCCGGTGGTGAGCCCCAGGGCATGTATTCCCCGGGCAAAACAACGGATAAGCTCAAGTTTTTTTGACTCATCTGCAAGTGCTGTGGGCATAGTGTGTCCGGTCTCAATGAAGTACGGCGGAAAAAAAATATGGCGGTCTGCAAATCCGGTGATTGTCACAGTTCCATTGTATACAATTGCATCGATAGAATACTCAGGACCGTCCATGTAGCTTTCGATGATTGCGGATTCTGAACGGGAATTTTCCAGAGCTGCATTTACGGCAGGAACAACTTCTTTTTCAGAACGGATCATCCGGCAGCCGCGAGATCCCATGTTGTCCACAGGTTTTACCACGCAGGGAAAGCCAAGAGTCTGTGTAATGAAACTGAGCTTCTGTGGAGAGACATTGTTTTTTGATACGGTATAAAATTCCGGAGAAGGAACTCCTGCTTTTTTAAAGCAGGACCTCATCCTGTCCTTTATGCTGGCATTCAGAGCAGCCTCAAAGGAATGTGACGGAAGGGAAAGTTTTTCTGCGGCATAGGAGACGCTGGCTGAAAAATCCGTTCCTGCAGTAAAAATTCCTGCAAGACCGGCATTCTGCCTGAGCTCCGTGGCATAGCGTAAAATTTCTTCCCTGTCCTTAAGGTCAATCTGCCGGAAGTCATCTGCATAGGGTACGGCCTCGGCATTGGGGTTTGCATCAATTACGAAAGTGTGACAGCCAAGATTTTTAGCCGAAAGAATTGCGGGTTTCTGCATGAGTCCCGCACCTAATATCAAAACAGATTTTTCCTGCATTACAATGTTCCTATTTTGTTTCTATTTTTCAGTCTTGCGGCAATATACTTCAAAAGTATCGCCCATTTTCAGCATCCTACTGAGTGTACCGTAATATTTAAAGATTAAGTCATCTTTTGAAATGTTTTTTTCCCGGACTTTAGGGAAACGCTCCGGATGATGTCCTGTTGAGACGATTTTCACAACTTCAAATCCGAAAGGCTTGAGAATTTTTCCAACTTTTGACGGTTCCCAGACTGTAAAATGATCAGAAGGACTGTTTTCAAAAAATCCTTCACGGTTCTTTCTGCCTGAAACACCTTCTGCGCTTGGAGTTGAAAAGGCAAAGATTCCGCCTGTCTTTACGAGGGAAGAAACTTTTGCAAGGACATCCCGCAGGTTTGAAAAATGCTCAATGACATACCACATTGTAACTGCGTCAAACTGGTTTATGCCGAATTCCCTTGCAGGATCAAATTCCGGAAAAGAGGATACTACAGCCGGATAAAGCAGCTTTGAGCGGATAAAGTCAACGCCATCCATGGCAATGTACGTACCGTAAGGCAGCCAGCCCCGTTCTGAAGCGGCGGCAAGGAATGGTCCGTAGGCACAGCCGATATCAAGGAGCTTTGGAGAGGAAATGCTTTTCGTCCTCAGTGCGGCATTTATTTCTCCGATACGCTTAAATCCCTCTTTTTTTATGTGGTCAAAGTCCTCAAGATATGTTTTACCGTACTGTTTTTTGTACTGCTCCGCAAAATATTCCTTTTCGTATTTCATCGGAAGCGAATTGTTCCATGAAATATAAATCATCGAGCATTTTGAGCAGCGGCGGAAAGTTCTTTCCGAAGTGCGGGCTATAATTTCATTCTGGAACGAATGCTCTCCGCACACAGGACAAGGATAACGTCTTCCGTGGGACAGGAGCTTTATTTTTTCAACCAGATTCTTTTTCTTTCCGGTAAAGTCAAAATCCGGGAAAAATGCAGCAGTTTCTCTGAAAATCTTTGAGGACTCAGGTGTCTCAAGATCTTTTCTTGAAAGGCAGAGGAAGCCGTATTTCTTTGCAAGGTTTTCATGAAGCTTTGTGGTAGAAAGCAGAACCACAGCACAATTTGCGCTCAAGGCCTCAAAAGCTGTAAAACCGTAGTGAGTTACCACAAGATCGTATTCAAAAAGATATTCCTTCAGGTTCTGAACCGGAGGGATTACATTTACGCCGGGGATTTTTTCTGCTTCTGCTTTTCCTTCCTGAAGAATTACAGTTATTGAAGAATTTCCGCCGGTTACTGCCGAGAAATATTTTGCCGCAGGAACGGCAAGAGAAGCAGGATCTTCTCCTCCAAGGGAAATGAGGATTTTATTGAATGTCTCCGGACGTTCGCTCTTTATGTTTTCAGGGCGCTCAATATATGACGGCTCCTGAATGTTTGCCTTGCGGTCAATCTTGAATGAAGGCAGAATGTCAAAGAGGTAGTCGCAGTATTCTGTATTTTCCCCGCCCTCATCAATGGCGCACAAGGCCGCCCGCCCGCTTAATTTGGCGGCGATATCCGGCTCAAGCTTGAATGCGTCAGATACAATCAGGGCATATTCGTTATTTTCCGGAAATTTGCGTACAATCTGATAATCTTTCAAACCTTTTGATTCAAATTCTTTGAGCAGGGACTCTGTTTCCGAAAGCTCAGGATTTTCAGGAATGTATACAAATCCGCCGCTCTCCAGTGCACAGTAAAGGGCGCGGCGGAGATGTCCGGTTCCCTGCCCCTTTTTTGTGCTTGGATAAAACAAGATTGTGTCATGAACTTCAGGTTCTTTTATGGCACTTAAAATCTGTTCCGTAGTGTACGGCTCATTTGGAGCAATTCCACCTGAAAGTCTGTTCACTACGGCCAGAGCCCTGCGGTAATCCGCGCTGGTGTCTATCGTCGTACGGTAGTCCGGGTTATAGAAACGGGACGGAGCCTTGTAAAAAAGAGACGTAAACCTGTCCTTGTGGTTGTAGAGAGCAGGACCTACATGTTCCCTGTCAAAGTGGTCTGAAGTTTCTGCGCTTGCCTTCAAAAGAGAAGATGCCCAAAAAATTTCAACTCCGGATCCATGAGGCAGACCTGTCCAGGTCATGTAATCGCAGTGAGCAATTTTTTCCTGCTTGTAGAATTCCTGCACAAGAGATTCAGCGGCCTCATAAAAAAGAAAAGGATTGTCCGCCGTGGCACGCAGGACCGCCTTGCAGCCTGTTTTGCGTATTGCCATGCAGTAGCGCTCCAGGACGTCCTCAAGAGGTCCCTTCATGATTTCCCAGCCGTTTTTTTCAGCAAGAGGAGCAAGAGCGTCGTAGGAATCTTCATCTGTGGCAACCATATAGGAATCAGCCTTTACCTTTTTCATGGACGCAAGAGTCCATTCAAAAACAGTCTTGCCGCCGAGGTTTTTCAGAGCCTTTCCGGGCAGACGGGTTGAGGAAAGTCTGCACTGTATGATTATTGCAAGTTCTTTGTGTCCTGTCATTTTAAGTCCGTCCAGTTTTCAATCAGATATTGGATGTCACGCTGAAATCTGTACTTGTTTTTACTGACCCAGTTTTTTGCGTCCTTGAACTGGGAAAGAGCCTCGAAAATTCCGCATGATGAGCGGAAGAAAAAT
>JAFPCT010000068.1 GCA_017390125.1 Treponema sp. | reverse complement strand
TCGAAATCCCATTTTTGTGCAAAAGGATGAATTTTTATGCCGCAGTAATCAAAAGCCTTTAATGCGGATTTTACGCTGATATTTTCTTCTGCATATTTCGGAATATACCAGAGATATGGCTCTACGACTATTTTTTTTGATTTGAAAGCCTGTGCGTAAGCAATTTCTTCTTCTATTTTTGAAAGTTCTGCATCGTCCCGGCAGGATGAAGTTGACGAATAGTGAACTTCTGTTATTCCTGTCTGAACGCAAGTTTCTTCAATGCTCTGAAAAACAGAATATGCATCAAAATAAATTTCGTTGAACTGTCCTATGTGAACGTGATGGTCAGTCATGAATCGAACCTGAAAAATCAATCAGAACTGTGCTAAAAACTCTTTTAAATTAATCGGGGGATTATTTCCGTAATCTTTTTCTAATAATTTTTCAATTTCATCAATTTGGTCTTCTGAAAATACTATTCCGTTTTTTTTCAAATACCCCAGCATTTTTTTGTATTGTGCAAGTAAAAGTTCTTTTTCATGACCTGATAAATTAAGTGTTTCATTTTCCTGTGGATTTTCTTTTTTACTGTCTTCCATAATTTTCCTCTAAAAAAAGTTTTATGTACAGACTGCACAAAATTATACAGCCTGTATTTTTAATACAAACCTAATAAACGTCAAAGTCAAGACTTTAATCGATAGCGTACCTTGACCTGACGTATTAAATTTAGCATTTCTGCCAAACATGATTTCCTGATGCTGTGTCAGGACATTTACCAGTCCAATCAGGAGTTGGCATGCTGCCAGCGTAGTCGCATTGTTTTCCGCATTTGATGCACATGAACCGTGTACCAGCAAAGAAACCTTTTCCCAGCTTTAATTCATAAGCCGGAGTTTTAATGTTTTTCATCTGTTTCATAATGAAACCTCCATAAAATTTATTTTAAGAATGTAAAACTGCATTCCCATTTTATTTTTTGCCTATAGTTTTTCCATCTAAAAAGTTTCCTATTTTATCTAAAAGCTTACTTCCAATTCCGCAGATAACAAGGCTCATTGCACTGAACATAATTGCAAGAACATGACCTTCCGAGCCAAGATATGTAATAACAATGCTAAGAATAAAATGTACCGACATAGAAATTATTACCGTGGCATAAACCTGTGTTGAGCGTATAAAATAGTAAAACGCGTTAAACAGTGAAAGAAGAATAAAAAGAATTATCAGAAGGACAAGAGGTACTGTTTTTTCATAAGAATCTGCAAAAAATGCTATAGAAAAAAATACGCACATTCCCATAGAAAAGATGTTAAAAATTCTTTTAAACCATAATCCGATAAAATCAAAGAAGTCTCTGATGCTCATATTTAGCTCCCATATAATAGAAATGAAAAAACTTTTCGAGCGAAGCGATGAAAAGTTTTTTAAAGCGGTTGTGTCAACCGCTTTAAGGGTATACCCTTAAAGCGAATTTTTTTGAGAGGATTTTAAGATGGATTAAAGGTATTTTATCGTTGCAAAACAATCTTTCTGTTCTGCATGATAAGTTTTGTTTAAAAAAATAATTTTAAGGAGGATTCTATTGGAAAATAAACCTGCCATGCTCGTAACGCACACAATTGTGCCAGTCTGGAAACTCATAAAATATCCTATATAGCCTGAATATAGAAGACCTTATCATCATATAAAAAAGAGACATCTAGAATTTTTATAAACGCTTCGTTCATTAGCTGCCTGTCTGCGAAGAGCTGGCTGTAGACAAGGAATCCTCTGCCTCTGTCAGCATCTCGTATGTTACGCCGTATTTTTCGGCTATGTCTTTGGCAAAGGAGATGCCTTCGGGAGGAGCCAGTTCTACTTTGAAAGAGCGTTCGCCGTTCTTGGATTTTACTACCAGAGAGGCGGCTTTGCATTCTTTTGAGCTGCTGTTTATTTCATCTATGTCGTATGCAAGCTTGTGCATGTGGGTGTTGTAGATTGTTCGTATTCCCTTTTTCAGTATTGCCCTGACAGAATCCTTCGCTATGTAGTAGCCTTCTTCAAATGAGGTGGTGGAGTAGGTTTCGTTCAGGAGCAGAAGGCTTGTGTCCGTGCAGGCGGTATACAGTTCCTTAAAGCGTTTACATTCTTCGCCCAGACGGCCTAAATCCAGGGTTTTGTCTTCGTCGGCCGGGAAATGGGTATAGATTGAATCTACCGGGTTGAATTCAAAACTTTCTCCCGGAACGTAGATTCCTGCCTGGGCAAGCACAAAGAGCAGTCCTACTGCCTGGGTTATTGTGGTTTTGCCGCCGCGGTTGGCGCCGGTCAGAATGTATGCAAGGTGTTCTGCATTAAAGTTCAGGTCGTTCTTTACTATCTGGTCGGCTCCCTGTGTGCCGGCAAATGCTGAAAGCAGCTTGAAATTATAAATTCCTGTTGCCTTCATGTGCCACTTTGATTTACCCTCTGCTGTTTTTGCCTTGCAGAAGGTGAAACCCTTTTTTTGCATCGCCTTGATGTATTCTGCAAAGCGGATGAAGAAAATAAACTGGGGAATCAAATCTGTTATGTCTGTAACCGGCAGATACACGTATTTCTTGAGTACGGTCTTCAGCTTATAGACTATGCTTCCCAGCATGGAATTTGCGATTTTGTCCATGTGGAACGTAGAATTTTCAACTCTTGGGTCGTTTACTCCGGCAATGGAAAGTATTTTTTCAAAAACATCTGTTTTGCCGGCTTCTATCGGCGTGTACTTAAGCTGGTCGTCCCAATCAGTGTTTTTATTCATTGAATCTTTTGCGGCAATTTTTGTTACAAACTGCCCGATTGCATTTGAGCGGGTGAACTGTTTTTTGTTGAATGAAATCAGTCCGATTCCGTTGGCCTCAAATTTCTCGTTCAGGTTTACGCCGAGGGTAATGCTTTTCAAATCCTGTGTTGAAGCCTTAAGGCTGGCAATGTCTTTCTTTAACTCTGCGAAGCCGTTGTCATTGTAAAGTTCATTTATGTAGTTTTTAAGGCGGTTCATTCCTTCGGACTTTAGCTTGCAGTCTGAAAGGCACTTGTAGATTGCTTCTATCGAAACGATGTAATCATGTATTTCTTCAAGCCGGTGGAGCAGTTCCCATGCAGAATCAGAATCTTCGTAGTGTCCGGAAAAGCCGCTGTACTGTTTCTCGTAGTTGATGTGCTCAAGCTGGGTCATGAGTTTACTGCACATTTCCGGATTCTCATAAATGTCCTGGAAAATGTCGCCCCTGTATGCTGTTACCGCCGGGTTGTCGCTCATCTTTTGAAATATCTGTGCAAACTGAGCGCGCTCTTCTGATTTATCGGTTATTTTTTCGCATATAAAGTCAATTCCCAGATCGTGGAATGACACGGCTGAAAGTTCCTTGAATTCCTCCTCACCGTTCGGAAATAAAAGGTTGATTTTTTCGTTCTCCATGGCTTAAAGTCTAGCAGATTTTCCGCTGTTCTGCATAGATGTAAACGGGGCAAACAAAAAAAACGGGTCTGGATTTTGCGCCCGGACCCGTTCTTAATCAGAAATATTTTTCTAGCAGATTTCGCAGTTATCGCTCTTTTCTGTAGTAATTGCCTTGCCGTCTGCTACAAGTTTTACGCCTGCAATCTGTGCAGTGTGGTTTTTGATTTCGTAGTAGCATTTGCAGAACTTGTCGATGTCAATTTTTGCCGGTTTCTGGAATGACGGATCTGCGCCTTCAAGAACAACTGGTGTTCCGGCTGCTGCCCACGGTGCTGTCAAAAGCTCAACCTTTTCCTTTCCGTCTTCTGTGTAGTCTGCTGCAAGAAGCATACCGCGGCTTTCTACGCCCTTCATCTTGCGTGGTGCAAGGTTTGAGGCGATGATTACGTGCTTACCAAGCAGTTCTTCTTCCTTAAGGTACGGGCGAAGTCCTGACTGGATGATGCGGTCTTCTCCGCTTCCGTCGTCCATTGTTTCGATATAAAGCTTGTCGCCCTGAGGATTTGTCTCTACCTTTTTGATTACGGCTACCTTGAGCTCAATGTGCTCATTGAAGTATGCTGCCTGGTCATCAGCGAATTTAGAACCTTTTTCCTGTGCAGGAGCCGGAGCCTTTTTAGCAGGCTGTTCCTTCTTTTCTGCTGGTTTTGCAGACGCCTTGTTGTGCTTTGCTTTTGGTGTAAGGGCCATCAGTTCCTCAAGGTCAATTTCACCGCCAAAACACGGCACTGTGATTGCCCAGTTTTCAAGAACCTGCGGATGGATTTCTCCGAATACGCCGACCTGTTTTCCGTTTACCATTACAGCTGCCTGACGTCCTGGAATAAAGCGGGCATCATTTGATTCTGCAACTTCGTATTTGTGGTCAAGGAAGTAAAGTACAGAAGCTACTTCTGAAGCGGCTGTATTGTAGTTTGCGTTTGCTTCGGCTGTGATAAAGCCGATGCACTGGCGTGTACGTGTTCCTGTATTTTCTTCTTCACAAAGGTAAGCGACTTTTCCGATTTCAAAAATCTTGTGGGGGTAGATTGCGTTTGCAGATTTTGATTCCGAACGGAGAAGTGAAGAAAGAATGTCTGAGCGTACGAACTGGTAGTTTTCGCTCATCGGGTTTGCAATTTCAATTACGCGGGCAGAATCAATGAGCATGTTGTCAATGAAGTCCTTTTTAGAGCCGACATAGTTGAAGATCATTTCCTGATATCCAAGACCAACCATCAATGTTTTTGCCTTGCGTGAATAGTAAGTGATTGGCAGAAGGCGGCCGATTGTAAAGTCGCTTGGTGTCTCAGGCTGGTATGTCTCCAGCTTTGTACCGATCATTACGTCCTCAATGATGTCTACTTCATGAAGGAAGTCGTTGCGGTAAGGTGCCGGGCTGAGAGTGTATTCAACGTCGTTTTCTGCAAGTCTCTTTGACTCAACTGTTGAGCCCATGCGTACAAGTGCGTCCTGAATTGTAGCATCATCAAAGTCTGTTCCGAGAAGCTTGTTGATGTGCTTCAGGGTTGCCTTTGTTGTAGGCTGGAAGTAGAAAGGAGCCACAACATCTTTTCCAAAGCATGTGTCATAAGGGTGTTTTACAAGGATAGGCTCAATCTCGTAGCCTGCATCTGCAAAGTCACAGGCAACGATGTTTGCAGCAAGCATGAGGTTTTCCATGTTGTCGCCGGTAAGCTCAACCATAAGTCCTGTGTCGCCAACCTGTACGTTTCCGAGTGTGGCGCTGTTGATTACAGGAGCCATAGAAAGAACTTCGCCGGTTGCATCTGTAAGGAGAGGGAATTTCTTCAAGTCCTGGATGATCCAGCCAAAGTCTTTTCCTTTCGGATGTTCTGTAAGAATCTGGCGACAGGTCATCGGTGTTTCGTATCCAAGAGGAATGAATGATGTCTTGTCCGGATCAACAGCTTTGTATTCTGCAGGGAATTTTACGTCTGCAATTCGGTAAACGCCCATGGAAATGGACTTTCGTTTTCGACCGAAGTTCCAGCAGAGTTTTTCCTGTGTCTGAATGATGTCTTTGAGCATCGGGTCATCGATTGCCTTTCCAGAAATAAGGAAAGAAACCATGTACGGGCGGATGTCTTTGAGGGCTGGGTCAACGTTGATTACGCGGCCTTTTGTGTCCTTGATGTTTCCTTTTGAAGACATGAACTTTGAATAGTCAGTGCCTTTTACACCGCGGTGAAGGCGAAGCTGTCGTGCAACACCGTTTGTTGACCAGAGGTCAGGACGGTTTGTGTCGTTAAGTTCGATTTTTATAACTCGTTCAGCTTCCGGCTGAGTTGTATCCGGTTTTTCGTCCAGTTCAGCTTTTGCATAGGTAAGTTTTTTCTCTAAAGTGTTGTAGTCGTATTTTTCTCCAAGAAGAGTGAAAAAGAGCTGTTCGTTTACTTCGATTTTTGGCATTGTAAATCCTTCTATTCGTGTATATAAGAAAATTATAATTCATTGCAAGGATTGTTTCAATTCAACTTTAGCGATGAAAAAATATGAAAAAAAAATCTAAAACATATTGACCAGCAACACTTGAATAGATATATTCTAAAAATAGATAGTCTAAATTTAGAATATCTCAAAAAAGAGGATTTTTATGGATAAGAGCTTTGATTGCATGCATATTCCTATGATGATGGAATTTTCCGTATTAAATCGCCGCTTCATGGAGACAGGCTTTAAACCAATTGCCAGAAATTATGATTTGAAGCTGAGTGACATGTCGCTGCTTCTTTTGCTTTATTTCAATCCTAAGGTGAATACAGCAAAAGATATCGCTGAGTACGGCGAGTTGAAAAGGGGAAACATTTCAGTAATTGTTGAGGACCTTTCTAAGCGTGGATTGATTGTTCAAGTGCCTAATGAAGACGACCGACGTGTTAAAACTCTTGTGCTGACAGATGCTTGTACAGGAATTATTGATGACTGTAAGGATGTTTTGGAAAGGATGCTGGAAATTACGTTTAAGGGAATTTCTGCTGAACAGCTTGAAAATTGCGAAAAGGTTTTTATGAAGATGTATGAAAATATGAAGGCTAATTTTAATCAGGAGAATTCATAGTATGAAAAAGTTTACTAGGAAAGCATTTTACGTTATTGCCCTGCTGGTTTCTGGAACTCTTGTTTTTGCAGAAGAAATGAATCCGGTATTGAGTCTTACTGTAGAGGACGCAGTTTCTTGTGCGCTTGAAAATTCGAAGTCCCTGAAGAGCAGTGCCATTGATCTGGAGATTGCCAAGCGAGCGTCTTCAAATTCATGGAATACTTTTTTGCCGAGCCTGAGCGCAAGCGCTACAGCGGCAAGAAGCAGCAATATCTCTTCCACAGTGGAAAGTGCAAATAACGCGGCCTCTTCCGCACTTAAGCTCAGGGAACTGGATGCCCGTGTTAATGGAAAGTCATCTGCTGATCCGCTTGTTAATTTGGCAGGTCCGAAAACAGCAGCTGATTATTATTCCAATATGTCTAAGAGCCCGATTTTGGATGATTCAGAAACGAATCACTGGGCTGTTGTGGGTAATGTTACCGCCCAGTGGAACTTCAATCTTGCGATGGTAGAGGCAATCAGGATCTCAAAGAAAAACTATGAGGCCGGAGAAATTACCTGGGAACAGACAAAGCGTGAAACAGAGGTAAACATCCGCAAGCTGTTCTACGGTCTTCTGGTTCAGCAGGAAAGCGTGAACATTCAGAAGGATTCGCTCAACAATGCTGAGGCCCGCTGGAAGCAGGCTGAGCGTCAGTATAAAAACGGTTCTGTTCCTAGACTTCAGATGCTCAATGCCAGAGTTACATATGAAAACAAAAGGCCGGACGTGCTTTCTGCAGTACAGGGGCTGAAACAGAACAAGGAGCTTTTTGCCTTCCTGCTCGGACTTCCGTACGGTCAGGACATTGAGCTGGTCGGCGGTCTGGAATTTTCATACGTAGACCTGAAAGCAGATGAGCTTTTTGAAAAGTACGTCGGTCAGAACAGGGACATCATTGCGCTGCAGAAAAAGAAGGACCTTCTGGAAATGTCCATACGGGCAAAGACGCTTTCCACATTCACACCAAGCCTTTCTGTAGGCTGGAGCTATCAGCCGACCTTGTATGCAATGGGCGACTGGCAGAGTGATATTGGTCCGGGACAGGCCAATGACAAGGGGCAGCTTTCTTTTACATTGGTTTATTCAAACCTGTTCGACATGCTTCCGTGCTCTTCGAACATGCAGGCTATAAAGGATTTGAAGCAGCAGTACAATCAGGTTCAGCTTGGACTTGAGCAGCTTTATCAGAACACAGAGATTGAGATTCATAAACTCTGCGACAAAATTGACGTTGCCCGTGAAAACATTGAGGCGATGGAAAGAAACGTGACCCTTGCTCAGGAAGCATACGAGTCTACGTTAAAAGCTTATAACGCCGGTCAGACGGAACGTCTGGAAATTCAGGATTCGGAAGAATCCCTGAACAAGGCAAAGCTTGGATTAATGAGCCAGAAAAACGAATACATTTCAGCGTTGCTGGATTTGGAAACTAAACTGAACATTTCATTGAGATAAGGGGTGAAGGAGAATCTTATGAAAATTACAAAAATTATTGCGGTTTTAGGATTTGGTGCTGCAGCTGCCGGACTTTTCTGCGGATGCGGTAATAATAACAAAAAAGTAAAGGGGTCTTCAGAACCTGTTGAGACAGTCTTTGCTGTAAGTACGTACAAGGCTGTTCCACGAAACCTGGACGATTATCTTGAATTCGGCGGAAACGTAGAGACTTCTTCAAACGTAGAGATTTATCCTGACGTTCAGAGTGGTAAGCTTTCCAAAATAAATGTAAAGGTCGGCGACAAGGTAAAGAAAGAGCAGGTTGTGGCTCTTGTAGATGCAAGTCGCGCCGGTATGGATTATCAGTCCAGCCCTATCAAGGCTCCTGTAGACGGAACTATTACTTCTTTTCCGTATAACGTGGGAAGTACAGTTTCTGCGGCAATGTCAGTGGGAAAAATCAGCTCAACTGGTACCCTTGAAATCAAGACTAACGTAGCAGAACGCTTTTTGAGCCGCGTTAAGATGAATCAGAGGGCACAGCTTACTTTTGATGCATTCCCGGGAATTGTTTTCCCTGCAAGACTTGTTGAGATTGACCCGATTCTTGATACAAACACCCGAACTCTTGGAATCAAACTTCTTCAGACTCCGAGTGATTCCCGCCTGCGCGCAGGTATGTATGCCCGAATCAAACTGATTACAGACACAAAGAAGAATACAATCGTAATCCCGCACAACGTAATTGTACGCCGCAACGAGGAAGACATTGTATACATTGTTGACACCCTTACAAATACAGTAAAGGCAAGTCCTGTAAAACGAGGAATCCGAGTTGATGACAAGCAGGAAATCGAAATGGGTATTACTCCTGGTGATCTGGTTGTAATAAAAGGACAGGCACTGCTTTCTGATGGTGCTAAGGTAAATGTTGTTTCGATTGTTGAATAGACAGTTGTTTTTCTAAGAGTTTTTTGGAGTATTAAATGTCAATTTCTAAATTTGCTGTAAAAAGACCTACAATGATTCTTATCATTTTCATGCTTTTGACGGCACTTGGTATTTATTGTACAGTTTCCCTTCCGGTTGATATGTACCCGGAAATGGATATTCCGTACATCCTTGTATATACAAAGTATTCTAATGCAGGTCCGGAAGAAGTAGAAAGAAGCGTTTCCCGTACGTTGGAAAGTTCGCTGTCCGGCGTTTCCGGTTTGAAAATGTGTAAGTCCCAGTCTCAGACAGGCGCAAGCATCATCATCATGGAATTTGAATATGAAACGAACCTTGATGCGGATTCCAATGAAATCCGTGATAAAGTTGATATGGTCCGGAACTATCTGCCGGATGATTCCGATTCGCCGATCATATTCAAGATGGATCCTTCGATGATGTCTATTATGAACATTGTCGTTACTGGTACTCGAACTCCTGAGGAGTTAAGTTCCTATGTAGACGACATCATCAAACCTCGCCTTGAGCAGGTTGACGGTGTTGCTTCTGTAACTGTAGTTGGTGACCGCGAGAAGGCCGTCATCATTGATGTTCCTCGCGACCGCCTTGATGCATACGGACTTACATTCTCCGGCATTGCGCAGACAATCGGCATGCAGAACATTACAAGTTCCGGCGGTACTATTGAGCAGGGTGATTCTAACTATTCCATTTCGGCAGAAGGTACATACAAGTCTATTGAGGATATAAAGAACACTGTAGTTTCCCAGCCTAGAACAGCAAACGGCGACAAGGTTGACGTTCTTTTGCGTGACCTTGCAAACGTATACGAAGGCTACAAAGATACAACCAGCCTTGCGTTCTACGGGGACAAGCCTTCAATCCTTCTGCTTATAACAAAGCAGTCTGGAAAAAACACTGTAGAAACTGCAAAGAAAATCCGCAAGCAGATTCCTGAAATTCAGCAGACTCTGCCAGCAGACGTTGAGCTGATTGAAACTGCAAACAACGCTGATGACATCAATAATACTATCAAGACTGTAGTTGATTCTCTGCTTCAGGGAATTTTGCTTGCGGTCATCATCCTGTACATCTTCCTGCGTTCTTTCAAGAGTACATTCATCATCGCCCTTGCAATTCCGATTTCCGTAATTGTAACGTTGTGTCTTATGTACTTCTGCGGGCTTTCAATAAACATGATGACCCTGTCCGGTTTGCTTTTGGGTATCGGTATGCTTGTAGATAACTCAATCGTAATTCTGGAAAACATTTTCAGTTACCGCGAGCGTGATGCAAAACCTGAAGTTGCGGCAGTCCTTGGTTCGGAAGAAATGCTTGGTTCAATTACAGCTTCTACACTCACAACAATCTGTATCTTCCTTCCGATGGTTATGCTCAAGCAGATGCTTGGTATGATGGGTCAGATGTTCATTGCATTTGCATTCTCTATCATCTTCTCTCTGCTGTGTTCTCTTGCTGTTGC
>JAFPCT010000067.1 GCA_017390125.1 Treponema sp. | reverse complement strand
GACGTCGTTTACAACCACACAAGCGGAACAGGAGAGAATTCAATCTATGACCTTACTGTTCCGGGCTACTTCTACCGGCTTAATGCTGATGAATCTTATTCAAACGGTTCTGGCTGCGGAAACGAAGTTGCTACCAATCACGCAATGGTAAAAAAGTTCGTTGTGGATTCTGTCCGTCACTGGATGCTTGATTACCACGTGAACGGCTTCCGGTTTGACCTGATGGGTCTCCATGAAAGGGATGCGCTTTCTGCAGTTTATGAAGCTTGTCATGAAATCGATCCGAACGTAATGGTATACGGTGAGCCTTGGACAGGTGGAAAATCACTTGTTAAATTCGGAGCAAGCAAGAGTACTGTGGACCTTATTACAGAGGATATGGGCGAAGACGTGAACGGTGTAGGCTGCTTCAATGACGACTACAGGGATGCCCTCAAAGGTTCTGTTTTCAATCCGACTACCGGTGGGTTCGTGCAGGGCAATTTCAGCGGAATCATGAAAGTCATTTCCGGACTTACAGGTTCTGTCCGTGGAAAAGGCGGATTTACGACTAAAATAGGCCGAAGCATAAACTATGTTGAATGTCACGACAACCATACTCTTTTCGACAAGCTTGCAATAACGGAGATTGGAAAGAACACCAACGGTGATATTTTTGAGCAGCTTTCTCCTGCTCAGCTGGCACAGGTGAAGAAGGAAGAAAAGCTTGCAGCTGCATTTGTTTACCTTGCACAGGGAACTCCGTTCATCAACGGAGGACAGGAATTCATGCGCACTAAAAAAGGCAACCATAACAGCTACATCGCAAATGACTCGATAAACGGGATCGACATAAGCTTTAAGGACAAGTTTGCTGACGTATACAACACATATAAGGCACTCATAGCTTTCCGTAAGGCAAACAGCTCAAGCTTTGGGGCGAATGCCAACGCTTCTGCAGAAAAGATTCAGTCAGGAGTCATTAAATACACTGCTGGAAAATTTGTGGTTTATTTCAACGGCAACAAGGAAGCAAAAGAAATAAACGAAACAGGACGCCAGGTTCTTCTTAATGAATCTGACGGTACGTTCTCTGTTTCCGGAAGCGGAAAAATCACTGGAGTTCCTGCAACTGGATTTATTATTATCCAGAAATAGATTACTCTAGGGACATTTATGGAACAGAACAAAAACATTTCGGTATTTTCACTTGCCTGGCCAATTTTCTTTCAGATCCTGCTTGCCATGGCCCTGGGCTATGTGGATACCGCAATGATGAGCCATTATTCAAAAACGGCAGTAGGTGCGCTGGGAAATGCAAATCAGATAATGAATTTCCTGGCACTTGCCTTTTCGATTGTTGCAAGTGCTACCGGAGTCGTTTCCGCGCAGTATCTTGGGGCAGGGAAAATGTCTCATATGAACCAGATATACACCCTGTCCATTGCCTTTAATCTGGGGCTGAGCCTTATTGTAAGCGCCCTGATTATTCTGCTCAGGGTGCCCCTTCTTCTGGCAATGCGTGTCCCGGAAAATATGACCGCTGATGCCGCAGCCTACATGCAGATAACAGGTTATTCCCTGTTTGCCGTTGCAATTACAAGTACCTTTTCGCAGATTTTCAACTGCAACAAGAATACTCTGCTGGGGCTTGTAATCGCAATCGGAATGAACCTGTTCAACATTTTGGGAAATTATCTGTTCCTTTACGGATCATTTTCATCTTTGAATCTGGGAATCCGCGGCGTTGCGATTTCAACTTGTGCAAGCCGCATTCTTGGAATGTTCAGCGGATTCATATTTTTCTATGTGGTAATAAAGGGCCGCATTTCCCTGAAATACATCAACCCGTTTCCTTTCTCGCTTTTAAAAAAACTGATCAAGCTTGGAATTCCTACTGCCGGCGAAAACATTTCGTACAACATAGCCCAGATTCTTATAAGTGCTTTTGTAAACACGATGGGAGCTGTTCCGCTTACGGCAAAAATATTCTGCTCCATCCTTACGGGTTTTTCCCTTGTATATTCAAATGCAATGGCCGGTGCGACAGCCATCATTACCGGTCATGCCATCGGAAGGGATGACTACGACTTTGCATACAGACGGGTCTGGAAATCTCTTTTCATAGCAATCATAGTCTCCGTTTCCGTGGCAATGCTCAACTGGCTTCTTTCTCCCCATTCCCTGAAGCTGTTTACGGAAGATGAGAATATAGTAAGCCTGGGCAGCAAAGTAATGTTTATAGCTGTCTTCCTGGAAGCCGGGCGCTGCGTAAACCTTGTGATAATCCAGAGCATGAGGGCTTCCGGCGACGTAGTTTTCCCGACCCTGCTGGGCATCTGCTCCATGTGGGGCGTTTCCGTTCTGTTCTCATGGTTCCTGGGAATATACCTTAAGATGGGGCTGGTGGGCGTATGGATTTCCATGGCTGCCGACGAAGTCCTTCGTGCCCTCATTGTAATTGGCCGCTGGAAATTGGGCTTGTGGCGCGGAAAATCTGTTGTTGAAAAAAGCTGAAAAAAATTTGTTTAATTTCCTGATTTATGCTTATAATGTAACTTATGAGTGTTGATCAGGGAAAGGTTGTTCTTATTACAGGCGCGTCTTCCGGGATCGGGTTTGATACGGCTTTGCGGCTTTTGAAAAAAGGTTGCATTGTTTATGGAGCAGCCCGACGGACAGAGCTTCTTGACAGGCTGGAGTCAGCAGGCGGTCATTCTGTTTTTTTGGATTTGAATGACAACTGCTCAATAGAGCACTGTGTACAGACTGTCATAAAAAATGAAGGCAGAATAGATATCCTCGTAAATAATGCCGGCTACGGCTTGGGCGGCTGTCTGGAAAACATTTCCATTAATGAAGCAAAAGAGCAGTTCGAAGTGAACGTGTTCGGGCTTATGCGCATGAGTCAGCTTGTAATTCCCCATATGAGGGAGCAGCATTCCGTCAGAATCATAAACATTTCTTCTGTTGCGGGGCTTTTTTCAAGTCCTTGCCTGGGATGGTATCATGCTTCAAAATACAGCGTGGAAGCCCTCAGTGATGCACTCAGACTTGAGGTCGCGCAGTTCGGAATAAAAGTAGTCATCATTGAGCCAGGACTTACAGGAACCAACTGGGGCATAATTGCCGCAAAAGGAATCCGCGCTCATTCAACAGGAACTGTGTATGAGCAGTCCGGCGGCAGTACTGCTGAATTCTACGAAAAATTTTATGAAAACAAAAAGCTCATCTCAAAAGCGAGCAAGATTTCTGAGAAAATAGAAGAAGCCTGTTGTGCTTCTCATCCGCGGCTGCGCTACCCTGTAGGAAAATTTTCAAAGCGTTTTGTTTTTGCCGCCAAGGTATTCTCTGACAGTTTTTTGGATTATCTGAAAAAGCAGATTTTCCGTCTGAAATAGGGGGGGTAGAGATGAATTTTCTGGAGCATTTCGGCAAGGCTCTTATAGAGCTCAGACATACAAGAATTATCTCGATAATCACTGTCATTTTTGCCTTTGTATATCATCTTGTTTTTCTCTTTGTTTTCAAGGCCTTGGGCGTCATGCCTATGTTCTATTTCAATTTCATAAGCATAACGGTTTTTCTGTGTCTTTTGCTGGTTGAAAGTAGACTGAAATCTTTCCTCGTTCCTTACATCATTGCCTTTGCCGAGGTTGTTGCTCATCAGATTCTTGCAGACTACTATCTGGGCGGAAATTCATCCTTCCACTTTTTCATCCTGCTGATGGGTGTCATTCCTGTTGTTACTTTTGAAAGGCATTTTCTGCTTCAGATTATTTTCCAGATGCTGGGTTATACAGGTTTCATAGTATTTGAATGCATTGAAACCAGGATTCTGCCAAAGTATGAAATTGCGGACCACATTATAACAGTCATAAAGGCGGTGAACATTTCCCTTACGATGTTCGTCATCTGCTGCATTCTGTTCATCTTTGCGTTCTTCTTGCAGGCGATTCAAAAAAGCCTGCAGATTAAGATTCTTGAGAAAACTATTGAGGCAGATAAAGAAGGTAAGCGGCGTCTGGCTTTGCAAAACCACATCATCAACAGTCTTGCCAGCCTTGTAGAAAACCGTGACGCAGATACCGGCGACCACATCCAGAGAACCAGTGCCTATGTGGAGATTCTCGCCCGGAAGGCAATGGAGCATGGAATCTATACAGACGTAATTACGGAAGAATTCATAGAGGTTGTAAGGCGGGCCGCTCCTATGCATGACATTGGAAAAATCGTTGTTTCTGACACTGTCCTTAAAAAGCCGGGAAAGCTTACTCCGGAAGAATTTGAGCAGATGAAACTTCACGCGATTGAAGGCGGACGAATCATCAACGAGGTAATCGGCGTCTCTGAGGATAAGGAATACGTTGCGATTGCTTCTGACGTGGCGACCTACCACCATGAGCGCTGGGACGGAAAGGGATATCCTTACGGCCTGCAGGGCACAGAAATTCCGATAAGCGCAAGGCTTATGGCCATTGCCGACGTATTTGATGCCCTTGTCTCACCAAGATGCTATAAGGAGCCTATGTCCCAGGACAAAGCCTTCAGAATCATTCAGGAAGAGTCAGGCAGTCATTTTGACCCTGTACTTGCCCAGCTTTTCCTTGATACAAGGGACGAGACAGAAAGGGTTCTTCACATATATACTAAGTAATCGAAATGGAAAACACTGTCCCTTGTGAAAATGAAGTTACTGAAACATTGAAACAGAACGGCTTTAAGATCATCCAGGATAAAAAGCGCTTCTGTTTTGGCATTGATGCCGTCCTGCTTGCCAATTACGTTGAGGTCAGAAACGATGACGTTATATACGACTTGTGCACAGGAAACGGAATAATCCCCCTGCTGCTTGCTTCTTCTCCAAGATTGAAAAATATTACCGGGCTTGAAATACAGCCTGAATGTGCTGATATGGCAGCCCGCAGTGTCTGCATGAACGGTTTGGAAAGCAGGGTCAACATTGTGAACGGAGACGTAAGGAAGGTTGGGGAACTTTTTCCGAAGGCAAAGGCTGATGCGGTAACTTCAAATCCGCCTTACATGATAAGCCAGCATGGCAGGCAGAATCCTTCGGACAGCAAGGCTATTGCCCGCCATGAGGTGCTTTGCACTCTGGATGACGTTGTATCCGCCGCGGAATATCTCCTGAAGCCTCAGGGCAGATTCTATATGATTCACCGCCCGTTCCGGCTTGCAGAGATAATTACTACGCTCTCAAAACATAATCTTGAACCTAAGCGCATGAGGCTCGTTCATCCATTCGCGGACAAAGAGCCGAACATGGTTTTGATTGAAGCAAAAAAACTGGCAAATCCACGCATAACCGTGGAAAAGCCTCTTGTGGTATACGATTCACCTGGAAATTACACTCAAGAAGTGAAAAGTATACTTTCGATGTAAAAAGCCCTATCTGCTGAGCTTTCTGTACTGAACGCGCTTTGGAACGCTTGCGTCCTCGCCGAACTGCTCTTTCTTCCATTCAGCGTATTCGCTCCAGTTTCCTTCAAAGAAGCGGACTTCCGAATTGTTTTCAAAAGCAAGGATGTGGGTACAGATTCGGTCAAGGAACCAGCGGTCGTGGCTTACGACCATTGCGCATCCGGCAAAGTCTTCAAGAGCTTCTTCAAGGGCTCGTACTGTCTCAACATCAAGGTCGTTAGTAGGTTCGTCGAACAAAAGCACGTTTCCAGCTTCCTTGAGCATCATTCCAAGGTTCAGGCGGTTCTTTTCACCGCCGGAAAGTACGCTGACCTTTTTATTCTGATCCGGGCCGGAAAAGTTGAACCAGCCGCAGTATGCATGGGCATTTACCTCGCGGACACCGCCTTCAAGGGCACGGCCTTTTTCGTCAACAGCACCAAGTTTAATCAAGTCTGCTCCGCCGCCCAATGTTTCGTAGACAGTTTTGTTTTCATCAAGTCCGCTTCGCATCTGGTCAACGTAAACCAGCTTTACAGTTTTTCCTACTTTGATTTCGCCGCTGTCCGGTTTTTCTCCGCCCGGAAGTCCGGCCGCGTCAACGATCATCTTGAAGAGTGTTGTTTTACCGGCACCGTTAGGACCAACGATTCCCACGATTGCACCAGCAGGAATGTGTACGTCAAGGTTTTCAAAAAGCAGCTTGTCGCCGAATGATTTTGAAACTCCTTCGAAATCAATTACCTGGCCTCCCAGTCGCGGACCGGCCGGAATTGAAATCTGAGTATCCTTGAGCTGTTTCTTTGATTCCTGGCTCATGAGTTCGTTGTAGCGGGTGATGTGCTCCTTGTGCTTTGCCTGACGTCCTTTTGCGCCCATGTGAATCCATTCCAATTCCCGCTGAATTTCTTTCTGTCGGGCAGATTCATTCTTGTTTTCCTGTGCAAGACGCGCGTTCTTCTGCTCAAGCCAGCTTGAGTAGTTTCCCTTGAACGGATAGCCTTCTCCGCGGTCAAGCTCAAGGATCCAGCCTGCAACTTCGTCAAGGAAGTAGCGGTCATGAGTAATGGCGATAACTGTTCCAGGATAGTCGTGGAGATGTTTTTCGAGCCATGCAACAGTTTCGGCGTCCAGATGGTTTGTAGGTTCGTCCAGGAGAAGGATGTCCGGTTTCTGGAGCAAAAGGCGGCAGAGCGCAACTCGGCGGCGTTCACCTCCGGAAAGAACATCTACAACCTGATCTGCCGGCGGACAGCGGAGCGCGTCCATTGCAAGCTCAAGGTTGTTGTCCAGATTCCAAGCATCAAGTGCATCAAGCTTTTCCTGAACTTCTCCCTGGCGGGCACAGAGCTTGTCAATGTCTGCCTCCGGATCGCCGAAGGCTTCGTTAATTTTGTCAAATTCTGCAAGAAGGTCAGTGATTTCTTTTACGCCTTCCTTTACACATTCCATTACGGTTTTGCCAGGCTCGAGATATGGTTCCTGTTCCAGATAACCGATTGTGTATCCAGGGGCAAGTGTTGTCTCTCCTGCAAAATCCTTGTCTACGCCGGCAAGAATCTTAAAAAGTGAAGATTTTCCCGAACCGTTTGCACCGATAACACCGATTTTTGCACCGTAGTAGTAAGAGATGCTCACGTCCTTCAAAACAGTCTTTGTTCCGTAAGCGCGTGTCACACGATCCATAGTGTATATGATTTTTTTGTCATCGAATGTTTTTGCCATGTTTTTTTCCTTATTGTGTGATTGATTTGAGTCGCAGACGCTGCGTATTTCCGATAAAAGAATATTAACTGAAAAAACAGATGTATTCTATAGGCAGTTCAAAGGGATATTTCCGCATTTTAAAATTAAATTCGCAAACGAAAGTTTTTTGTCAAAAAAGGCTTTGCGTTGCTACATAAATAAAAAGATATGTCTTTTCGGAAAAGAGTTGATGCTTTGTTAAAGTTGCGTGGAATGAGCCGGAAATATGAAAAATCTTCCGTGCCGCCTGAATCTAATTGAAAAAAAATATGTTTACGGAAATGTTTTTTCGGCGGATAACATCCGCATCCTCGCCGCAGCTGCAGTAGAGAAAGCCAAAAGCGGACACCCAGGCGGAGCCATGGGTGGTGCAGACTTCATCAAT
>JAFPCT010000066.1 GCA_017390125.1 Treponema sp. | reverse complement strand
GTCCTCAAAAAAGCCGGTGTTTTTCATGTATCACGGACGTCTCGTTTCTCAGAAAGGCATTCCGCTGCTGCTTGAGGCAGTTCCTATGATTCTCCGTGAGATACCTGACGCCAGGTTCTTTATCGTAGGGCAGGGTGAAACTGACCTTGAGGAAAAACTGAGGAACATAACTCAGGACTTTGACGGAAAAATTGTATTCTTCAACGGATATAATGCGCCTGTTTCCCGGCTGGTTGCGGCCGCTTCAGACTTTGCGTTGATTCCAAGCGTGTTTGAGCCTTGCTGTCTTGAGGACCTTATTTCCCAGGTGTACGGGACAATACCTATCGCTCATTCAACCGGCGGACTAAAAAAAATAATTGATGAAAAATCAGGATTCCTCTTCATGCATCTTGATGCAGAAAGTCTTTTCAGAAGCGTGCAGAGGGCGGTTTCCCTTTTCAGGGAGCATAAAAAGTTCAACGCAATGATTTCATGGACGGCAGAGTATGTGCATAACATATATTCATGGGATTATGTAATTCAAAAAAAATATTTAAAATTTTTAAAAAAAATTGCAGTTTAGCTATTGACCTTTTTTTTCATGCAGTATATATTACTAACACGTTCGACACAACGAACGCCTTGCTGCCTTAGCTCAGTTGGTAGAGCACGTGATTTGTAATCTCGGGGTCGAGGGTCCAAGTCCTTCAGGCAGCTCTCGGGAAGTTGGCACAGTGGGACTGCGGGAGACTGTAAATCTCTTGGGCAACCGGATGGGGTTCGATTCCCTGACTTCCCAAAGTCCTAGAAAAAAACCTGATTTCTAATGAAATCAGGTTTTTTTGTTTAAACTCGTTTTTTCTTTGATTTGATTTCTTCCTGCAGGTTTTCCATTGGAAAGATTATAGACCAGGATCTGCCGGTTGTGAATTAATATTTTATTTAGTTAGCATAGACTAACAATTATTAAATTAAAAAAAATAGACTAGTTTTTTATTCCCCATTATAATTTGAAAGATTATGAGACTGCATACATTTAAAGGGGGAATACACCCCAGGGAGAATAAAGAGTTAAGCAATCAATGTCCGATTACTGATGCATTCCCGGCATCACGGACTGTTACGATTCCGGTTACTATGGGCGGTGCTCCGAACAAGCCTGTAGTAAATGTGGGAGACCTTGTAAGCCGCGGTCAGGTTATTGCCGACGGAGACAAATTCATGAACTGCCCGGTTCATTCTTCTGTTTCCGGAAAGGTAAAGAAAATAACTTCAAATCTGGTTACCGGCAATGGAATGGCTCCGTGTATTGTCATTGAGGCAGATGATGAGGACAGAACTGCGTTTATGGAGCCTCTCAATCCGTTTGAATGCAGCAGAGATGAAGCTCTTGCACGGGTCAGGGCTGCCGGTATTGTAGGTATGGGCGGCGCCTCTTTTCCTGCTCATGTAAAGCTTAATCCGCCTAAAGATAAAAAAATCGACTACGTTCTTGTTAATGCTGCGGAATGTGAGCCTTATCTGACCTGTGACGAGCGCACGATGGCAGAGACTCCGGACAGGCTTATCGACGGACTTTCAATCATTCTTCATATTTCTGGCGCACTTGGAATCATTGCCCTTGAAGACAATAAGTCATATCTGAAACCTGTCCTTGAATCAGAGATTCAGAAGCAGAACCTTTCAGGAAAGATTGCGGTATGCGTCGTAAAGACAAAGTATCCGCAGGGATCTGAAAAATTTATAGTAGCCTCTTGTCTTGGAATTGAAATTCCAAGCGCAAAACTTCCTGCTGACGCAGGCTGTATCATTTCAAATGTCGGAACTGTATGTGCTGTAAGCGATGCGTTCCGCCTTGGAAAGCCTCTCATTGAAAGGGCTCTTACAATTTCCGGCGGCGCAGTGGAAAAGCCCTGCAACCTCCGCGTTCCTGTTGGAACTTTGATCAGTGACCTTACGCCTTCTGCATTCACTTTGAAAGAGGGGGAAGCTGTAAAATGCATTTCCGGCGGTCCTATGATGGGTTTTGCCATGAGTTCATACGCTTTCCCTGTTGCAAAGGGAACCAGCGGCGTTACATTCCTTACAGAAAAGGAAACTTACCTTACTCAGGAAGATCAGTGCATTTCCTGCGGGCATTGTGTATCAACCTGCGCCATGAGACTTTCTCCTGTGCTCATCGTCCGTGAGCTTAAGGCTGGAAATATTGAAAAAGCAAAGAAGTTTGGTTTAATGGACTGCATTGAATGCGGATGCTGTGCGTTCATGTGTCCTGCTAATATCCGCCTTGTTCAGCGAATCAGGCTTGGAAAGGGTATTGTCCGCATGAAGATGGCTGAAGAGCGGGCAAAAGCAGAGGCCGCAAAGGCTCAGGCTGAGCAGAAAGCAAAGGAGTCGTAAAAATGGCAGAAAATAGATTTCATATTTCATCAAGTCCGCATTTTTCTTTCGGAGTCTCAACTCAGAAGATTATGCTTGCGGTACTTATCGCACTTCTTCCGGAGGTAATCGCCGGCGTTGTTGTGTTCGGACCTGCAGCTCTGGTAACAGTTCTTGTTTCTGTTTGTGGTGCAGTTGGATTTGAGGCGCTTTTTCAGGAAATTACAGGACAGAAAATTGTTGTAGGCAACCTTTCTGCGGCAGTTTCAGGCGTGCTTCTTGCCCTTGTGCTTCCGTCGACAGTTCCGTTCTGGGGTGTGCTTTTGGGTGATGCCGTTGCCGTTATGATTGCAAAGGGGCTTTTCGGCGGAATTGGAAGCAACGTATTCAATCCGGCTCTTACTGGCCGTGCTTTCCTTGTGATCAGTTTCCCTGCTGTTATGGGCGCACGATGGTTTGATCCTGCGGCTGCTGACGCTGGTTTTGACGGAATTACTTCTGCGACTGTTCTCAGCCAGATAAAGCAGGGCAATTCAGAAAATTTTGAGTTCATGCGTTATTTCCTCGGAAACAGGGCAGGATGTATCGGTGAGACTTCAATCCTTCTTATTCTTGTCTCATTTGTATTCCTTCTTGCCGTAAAGATTATTGACTGGCGCGCTCCTGTTTCAATGGTTGTTTCTGTTGCTGTATTCACATTTTTTGCCGGAATCGGAAACGGCATTTCATCTGCTGCCCGTGACGTTGCGATTGCGCTTCTTTCCGGCGGACTTATTTTCGGTGCGACATTCATGGTAACTGATTATGCTACGGCTCCTGTTACAAAACCCGGACGTCTTGTATTTGGTTTCGGATGCGGACTCATTACATTCCTTATCCGAAAATTCGGCGGTTATCCGGAAGGTGTAATGTTCAGTATTCTCATTATGAATGCTGTCGCTCCTCATTTGAACAATCTTACAGTAAGAATGTACGGATACGGAAAAAAAGGCTGCAGAAGGGCTGATGTAAGCCGTGTAAATGCAGAATTCGGCCTTTCTTCAGGAGGCGAAAAATGAAAGACATGATTAAACTTGGTCTTTCCCTTGCCTTGTATGCAGTGGTTTCCTGTACTGTTCTTGCCGTTGTAAATAATTTTACCTCGCCAAAAATCGAGCAGAATCAGATTGAAAAAGTAAACAAGGCTATGAAAGCCTTTTTCCCGGAAGAGGGATATACATTTGAAAGTGTAACGGATTATTCACCAAAATCTTCCGGAACAACAAAAATTGAAAACATAATAATTGCCCGCAATGCTGAGGGTGCAGTTTCCGGCGGTGCGGCTCAGGTTTCAGGTCCTACATATGACACAGGAACTATTCTTGTCGGTATGGAAAGGGACGGAACTATACGGGGCCTTCAGTTCCTTAAGCTTACTGATTCTCCTGGATTCGGACTTAAAGCAAAGGAATCCACATTCAAGCTTTCAAACGGAAAGACTTTCTACGGTCAGTTTGAAGGAAAAAATGCAAATGACGGATTTGAGGCAGGAAAGACATTTGACGCAATTTCCGGAGCAACTATAACTTCAAACGGAATTGCAGGCCTTATGGCTTTCGGAACAAAAACGCTTTCCTCGTATATTGGAGGCATGAATGAATAAGCATCTTCAGATTTTTACCAACGGGTTTATTAAAGAAAATCCTCTGCTTGTATTGAACATCGGTTTGTGCTCATCACTTGGTGTTACTACAAGCATATTTAACGGAATAGGTATGGGAATGGGAATGCTTTTCGTTCTCCTTATGAGTGAAATCGTAATAAGCCTTTTCAGAAAATTCATTCCTTCTGCAATCCGCCTGCCGGTTTTTATCATCATCATCGCGGCTTTTACTACAATCGTTCAGCTTGTGCTTAATGCATATGTAGGATCCCTCTATGATGCTTTGGGCGTATTCCTTCCGCTTATTGTCGTAAACTGTATCATCATGGGACGTGTAGAAGCTTTTGCGTCTAAGAATAATACGTTCTGCTCAATTCTGGACGCTCTCGGAATGGGATTGGGATATACTATCGTTCTTGTGCTTATTTCTTTTTTCCGTGAGCTTCTTGGCGGTGGAACCCTTATGGCAGGAACACCTTTCATGGTAACCCTCATTCCAGAAGATTATCGCGTCGGTATTTTCAACAGTGCTCCGGGAGGATTCATTGTATTCGGATTCCTTGCGGCGCTGGTTCAGCTTATAAAATTTGTTTCTGCAGCAAAGGCCGGCAGAAAAATTGAGGCGCCGGAGGCTCACGACTGTGCGTCCTGCTCTGCAGCCTGCGGTCAGAAAACTTCTGAAACATCTAAAGGGGATGAAAAATGATGGACTTACTCAAATTATTCATAAAATCCGCAATCGTAGACAACGTAGTTTTCATCCAGTACCTTGCAATCTGTCCTTTTGTCGGAATGACAAGCGACACCTCAAAGGCTTCGGGCATGGGAATTGCAACAAGTTTCGTTATTATTCTTGCTACGGCTGTTACATGGCCGCTTTATAAGCTTGTGATGATTCCTCTTCACATTGAATTCCTTCAGACTCTGTTCTTCATTCTGGTAATCGCTTCTCTTGTTCAGATGGTTGAATTCTTCCTCAAGAAGTCAATTCCATCTCTGTACAAGTCAATGGGTGTTTACAGCGAGATTTACCCGCACGACATCACTGCTGCAGAGTTGAAGGCTCTGCCCAACGTAAAGGGTGTAAT
>JAFPCT010000065.1 GCA_017390125.1 Treponema sp. | reverse complement strand
TGCCGTGTTTGTTGCAGGTTTCGACATTGAAGGTATCGGTGAAACAACGGTTGAAAAGCTTGTTTCTGCAGGTTTCAACAGTCTTGAAAAGCTTCTTGCAATGACAGCAGAGCAGGCCGCTTCCGTATACGGATTCGCGGAAATTATGGCAAAAATCGCAGTTGAAGGACTTGGTGAAAATGCGGAAGAGATGAGGTCCCTTTCTTCAGGTGCGGTTTCCATCACTCAGGCTGAAGGCGGAAAACTTTCCGGAAAATCCTTCTGCTTTACAGGAGAGCTTAAAACCATGAAGCGGGCGGATGCAGAAAATCTGGTGAAAAAACTGGGTGGCGCTGCAAAATCTTCCGTTACAAAGGACCTGAGCTATCTTGTTACAAATGACGTTTCAAGCGGTTCCTCAAAGAATCAGAAGGCGGCAAAATTTGGAATACCTGTCATTGATGAGCAGGAATTCCTTAAGATGATTGAATGATGAGAATAAAAAGCCCTTTCAAATTATTTTTATTTTCTCTCCTTGTCTTTGTCATTACATTGACAATCATCTGCAATACAGTGTCCCTGCTTTCCTGTTATTTTGCCTGTCCAAAAGTTCTTCCTGACAATCATCAGGTTCTGAGAATCATTTTTTACGGTTCAAGTGAGACATCAGACGGAAGCACTGTAAGCGCGAATATTTCCATCCTGGACAGAAGCGGGCAGGAGATTGTAAAGATTGAGCGTTCCTGGCCGGATGACTTCCTTGCCGCAGATTTTGCAAGCGCAGAATTCGGCGACAACATATATTATTTCCCGGAAAGAATATACGGTACGAATTCCGTTCTTACAAGGCGGAATCCTTTTTCAAAAAAGCCTGGGACAGATCTTGTTCCATATTACATTGAGAACGGAAGCTGTCTTTTCGGAACTACAGACGTCGAAAAACGCAGTCTGTATAAATTAGGAATTTTTTCCCTCAATCCATATTCAGTATTCATGGGCCTTGCAAAAAGATATACCGTAAACCTTTCCGGCTGCAGACCGGGAGTGTATTACGGTATATTTGCAGAAAATGGAATTTTAAGCTTAAAGCCGGAGTGATTTCTAAGGCTATTCCGGCTGGAACGTAAAGTTATGCATGAAGAATTCCGGCTGTACTGCAGCCATGTTCAGGCGGATTTCCCAATGCAGGTGAGGTCCTGTGGCAAGTCCTGTTGCACCTGAAAGTCCGATTTCTTCTCCCTGTCTGACAGAGTCGCCTTCCTTTACGTTAAGGGCGCTCATATGGTAGTACAGGCTGTACAGTCCTGGAAGATGCTCAATAACAACAGACCATCCTGTTGAGATACGAAATTCTGCAAGCACGACCTTTCCGTCGCTGCAGGCAGAAACTTCTGTGCCTTCCGGAACACCGTAGTCGTTTCCGTAATGCAGGGAGGTGGAAGATTTTCCGTTTGTGTAGGCATAAATCCTGCGGTCACCGCAGTATGCTGTCTGTCGTGTTGTGTTTACCGGCATGATGAAAGGCTTGAGTGAGTACACGTTCTGGGGATTCACAGTGCCGAGAATTGCATTGAGTTTTTCAATCTGTTCAAGGCGTTCTGGGCTCATGTTCTGTTTTATTCCGGAGTTCCGTTCGTCAAGGTCCAGCGTCTCCTTGTTCCATTCCACTGTCTCAAGAGTGAAGGGAAGTATCACTTCCTTTGCGGTATCCTCTGCAATTCCAGTGCTGAAAATGATTTTAAGCGAATGGTCTCCGCCTCCGTTTGACCAGAGAGAAAGTGGAATTGCGCTCAGCATGTCAGGTGTGTTCTGGCGGCGCGCCCTTGAATTGAGGAAGTAGAATTTTGCGGAATCAATTTTCTTGTCTTCCCTGAAAAGCTGGAGAACTGCCTCTGGTTCCGGCGAATTCTTCTTTTTTGCCGTCCGTGAAATTTTAAGGTTCATTCTGGCAAATACCGCTTCTCCCGGTTTTGCGCTGTCATTGTATGAAATCGTTCCTGTATAATTTTCTGTCTGGAATGCGACTGTTTTTGCGTTTATCTGTGAAAGTGCTGTAAATGCTGTTAAAACCAATGCTATGATTTTTTTCATGAATGTCTCCTTCTGCTGCTTCAGTAAACTGTTTTTTCCATGTCAATCAATATCATTTGCGGAGTTATGTTTCCGTTGTATGTGTTGCGGGTTATGTTGAACAGAACGTCAACTTTATCACCTGTAGAAAAATCACGGTTCATTCTTTCGCCTTCGCCCCAGAACATGCCGGTAAATTTGTATTTTCCGCAGTCGAATATTATTTTCAGGTGCTGTCGCTCTGTTTTTCCTACTGCAACCATATCTTGAATTTTAAGTGCTTTTGCCAGAAAAATCAAATCATTATTTCCTTCTCCGAAGGGCTCGAATAGGTTTACCGTATTCAGAAGCTCCGGAGTAATGTATTCTGCCGGCAGTTCTGCGTCAACGGAAAGCTCCTGCTCTTCCTCCCGCAGGTTGAATGCCGCGGAAAGCTCTTCTGCCTTTTTGAAAAAGCTGTCTGTTTTTCCGCGCTCAAAACTGAATCCTGCTGCGGCGTCATGACCTCCGTGATTCAGGAAGAAATCTCCGAATGAATCAAGGAACGTTGTGGCGACGCAGTCCCTGCAGCTTCTCATTGAGCCTATTGCCGTGGACTTGTCTTCTGAAAGGGTAAGGGCGATGGCAGGGACATTGTATTTCTGCATTATTTTCGCCGCAAGAATTCCGGTGACGCCGCGGTTTATACGTTCGTCAAGGACTATGCACAGCTTACCGTTGAAGCGGGCAAAACTTTCTTCCGCCTGCCTTGCAGTGATCATCTCGCCGTCGCTTACGTAAATCTTTCTCTGCTCGTTCAGCTCGATTATTTTTTTTGCAATCTTGTCTCTTTGAAGTGGATCATCGCTCAGAAGCAGCTCAACGGAAAAGTTTGCCAGTCCCATTCTGCCGGAAGCGTTCAGCGCCGGAATCAGTTTCCACGACAGGTCAGTTGAAGTCAGTTTTTTTCCGGCCATGTCCATACGGGAAATAAGCTCTGCGATGCCCCTGCGGGTTTTTCCGCCGTTTATCGAGCTCAATGCATTCTTTACAAAAATTCTGTTCTCATTCTGCATTGGCATTATGTCTGCAAGGGCTGCGATTCCTACAAGCTGCAGGTCCTGGGCAGAATCTTCTTCATGCTTCGGAAACCTCTTTGCCTGTATTTTTTCAGCAAATGTAACGAAAAGATTGTAGAAGCCGCTTATTTCGCTTTCCTCAGTTTCCTTGTACCGGGCAATTTTCGAAAGGTTTTTGATCTGCGCCAAAGTTTTTCCCTGTGCTCCCGGAATGAGCTTTGAAATTTCATCCTGGAGGTCAAAAAGCTGGAAGTCAACTCCGTTTCCGAAAACAGAGGCAAGCCGGCTTTTTACCTGTTTTTCATTCCAGACAAATATCTGCTGGCCCCGCAGAAAATCCGGAAGCCGGGTTTCGTATATTGATTTTTCCAGCGGAAGGAAAGTCTCTGAATAGAGTTTTTTCTGCACAAGGTTTCTTGTTCTGAGGCATTCGATTTTAAATCTATCTTCTTCTTCCTGAACGTTCAGAAGAGTTAAGTCCTGATTGAAAAAAGAAGATTTTGAAAATCTCAGTGCGGAAACAATTTTGTAGGCTACTGCCGCTCCGGAAATGTCCTTGAAGGGGTATCCTGAATCCGGCATTTTCGGATCAATTATTATTGTCGCGTCCGGCAGTTCTTCCGGCGGATTGTGATGGTCTGTAATTATGACGTCTATGCCCTGCTGTTTTGCGTAGGCTGTTTCCTGAACGCAGCTTATTCCGCAGTCAACGGTGATTATGAGAGAGCCGTAGCCTTCCGTTGACTTTATGAAGTCATCGATAGCCTCGATTGTCAGCCCGTAGGAATCATCCCCTGTAGGAATACGCCACTGGACGTCAAGTCCCTGGGATTTCAAATAGCCGTAAAGGATTGCCGTGCTTGTAACGCCGTCCACGTCTTTGTCACCGAAAATAAGGACTTTTTCCCCTTCTTCGATTGCATCTGTAATGCGGCTGACTGCATCTTCCATGTTCGCAAATTCAAAGGGCAGGTGAGTGAACCGCAGGTCGCTTTCCATGTAATACTTTATGTCTTCGCCGCACATAAGGTTGCGGCGTGCAAATATAGAGGATTCCAGGGGTGCCAGCCCGAACCGTTTGTGGATGGAAAGAACTGCATCTCTGGGAACATTTTTTTTATTATATTTTTTCAATTTGAAAAATCCTTAAGGTTGCTGTGGACTGAATTCAGTAAAATTTAAAAATCAATCATTTATATAATAATCAAAAACAGTGAATTTTTCCAGTATAAAGGCAAATAAAGGAGCGGAAGTAAAAATATAGTTAAATAAAAAAAACTCCTGAACTGATTCAGGAGTTTTGAGCTATTCAGGATTC
>JAFPCT010000008.1 GCA_017390125.1 Treponema sp. | reverse complement strand
TCTACTAGTAAAGTGTTATTTATTATTGTCTAAAAACAATTTTAGGTCAATAGAAAAATCGTAATTAAACATAATTTTCTCCAAGAAAAGTGTCTATTATTTCTTTGACCTGTTTTTCGCAGCAGACGTCGTCTTTCATTGAAATTTTTACGGCACCAGGTATGTCATTCATGAAAACATACTGCTTCTTTGCGTATTTGCGGCTGTTGCGCTTTATGTCATGAAGAATCGCAGCTGTTCCTTCGTCAGTATTGAAATCATGATCAAACCATTCCTTATATCCGATTGCCTGCATCGCAGGTGTCTGTTTTGTACACCCCCGCTCTATAAGCGCAAGCACCTCTTCCTTTAGACCGTTCTCGTACATAATGTCAACCCGGCGGTTTATGCGCTCATAAAGCTCCTCCCGTTCCCGGTTCAATATTATCGTGCAGAACCGATAGTTCTTCCGGGGCTCGCCGCTCATGACAAAGGAGCTCTTGGGCTTTCCTGTCGAATAGAAAATTTCAAGGGCACGGCATATTCTGTAGGCGTCGTTTACGTTTATTTTCGCGGCGCTTTCCGGATCAATTCTGCAAAGCTCCTGATACAATGCCTCATTTCCTTCCTTTTCAAGACGGCTTTTTATCATGTTTCTGATCTTCTCGTCTGATTCCGGAGTTTCAGGAAGCCCAAGTATAAAATTACGGATATAAAAGCCCGTTCCTCCAAGAACAACAGGAACTATGCCCCTGCTGTATAGATCGGCGCAGGTCTCATCGCAGAGATTTACAAAATCACTTACGTTGAACTGCCTTTCCGGCTCGTACAGGTCAATCAAATGGTGGGCAAGGGCCTGTTTTTCATAGGCAGAAGGTTTTGCGCTGCCAACATCCAGACCGCGGTAAATTTGAACGGAATCTGCGCTTACAAGCTCGAACTTTATGTCTTTAAAAAAAGAATGACTGTCCTTACCGAAAAGATTAACGGCAAGAGCAGTCTTTCCTGAAGCTGTAGGTGCAAATATTACTATTACAGGTATCTGCACTTTTTATTTTGTATTGTCTTCGATTCGATAAGAAACTTTGTTGCAGAAAAGCTGACGCGCAGCAATTGAAACTGCCTTTCCGTAGTTCTTTTCTACTTCCGGGTCATTGATTTTTGACATCTGATATGCACGACGGCTAGCCGCTACAGTAATCTGATAGATGTTACCTGAAAATCCGATGAGCTGTTCCAAAGGAAAAATAGATTCCATATTTTTACCACCCTAAAATAACTAAAGCTGATAGCCTATTATATATAATTCCTGAAAATGCGTCAACAAAACAGTTTTTCTGCAGAAAACTAAAAATCCCCGGCCTTAAGGGAAAAAAGCGGTGAACCACAGGCTGATTCAATCAGATAGAAAATCAGTGCCTTAAGCTCGGCGTAAGCCTGATTCTGGACGGAAAGCCCGGAAGCTTCCTCTGGAGGAAGAAAAGTTATTCCCTGCAGAAAAAGAACCGCTTCCCTGCTCAGGAAAAACGGAGATTTTTCGTGATGGCAGCAGGTCCCGCAGAAAGCATTTTCAGAGGCTATGTAGTGCGCGGAATCATAAAGCTTTGAACTGCAGAACGAACAGGAAGAAACATCAGGCTGCAGCCCAAGCAGGTCCAGATAGCGCCACAGAAAGCGCAGGAAACCGGAAGAGCATTCTGAAAAATCCGCGGCACGGTCAAGCCCTGTTAAAAATCCGTTTATAAGGGCCCATGCCTTCTCATTGTTTCCGCCACAATGAGTTTTGAGCGCAAGCTCCGCGCTTACAGAAGCGGCACAGGATTTATAGAAGTTTTCCCGGAATGAAAGGTGATAGTTTTTCACGTCAAAATCAGAAATCTTGTAATCCGATCCCCTTCCGTGTTTGCCACCGCGACCTCCGATGCTCCGATCGGTAAGAGAAGCAACAAAAAGCAAATTGACATCAACAAGACAGAAAAAACACGGAATAAGCGTTCCATTTCGACACCTCACAAATACATTCATATGTAATATGTAAGATGTCCTTTCAAATCAGCGCTCGTTCTGCTCTGCGATCAACTCG
>JAFPCT010000064.1 GCA_017390125.1 Treponema sp. | reverse complement strand
GCAAAAGCAGGAACAGAACCGGAAAAAATCCTGAGCTTACAGGCGGGCAGGTAACTTTTGTAAATAAAAACAAAAGGCTCGCAGAGGATGTTCAGGAACTTGTCCGAAGTCTGGGCGTAAAATGTTCAATATCAGAATTCAGAACGAAACTTTACGGAAAAGACTGCGGCCCTGGATATAAAGTGTGTTTCTATCTTAAAGAATGCGCAAGATTTGAAAGAAAAGCGAGCCGCACAAGAAACGCAACGAAGTTCATAAACAGGAGTCTTGTTTTTGAGTCTGCGGAAAGAAACGGTGATACAGTCTGCATTCAGGTAGAAAACGCGGACGGAATGTTTTTATGCGGAAAGTCTTTAATCCCGACTCACAACTCGGAGATTATCAGCCGAAAACTGCCCGCTCATTTTCTCGGGCTTTTTCCGGATTCTAAAGTCATTCTCTGCGGTCATACTCAGGCCTTGACGGAGGGATTCTCTAAGATAAGCCGCAACCTTATTTCGACACCGCCTTACAGAATGCTTTTCCCTGAAATAAGGGTAGACCCAGGAAGCGCGAGCGGTGCGCACTGGATGATAAAAGACCATGAGGGCGAGTGTTTTGCTTCGGGGTTGCTTGGAAGCCTTTCCGGGCAGGGGTACAACCTTGGTCTGCTCGACGATTATTGCCGAAACCGTGCGGATGCTGAAAGTGACACCCTGCGTGAAAAAATGTGGGACGCTTTCACTAACGACTTTATGACGCGCCGCGCGCCTGTTTCCATAACGATAGTTCTGGCAACACCCTGGCACACGGACGACATCATAGGCCGCATAAAAAAGCGAATGAAAGAAGATGCAGAATTTCCGCGCTTCAAGTTTTTGAAATTCCCTGCAATGAGTGACAAATATCCGCAGGGCGTTCTTTTCCCGGAACGGTTCGGCAAAGCATGGTACACCCAGCAGAAGGCCGTTCTGGGGGATTACGGCTTTCAGTCGCTCATGCAGCTGGAGCCAGTCAAGCGTGGCGGAAATATGCTCAATACAGAGTGTATTCAACGACATCTTTCTGCGGCGGAGTTTCCGAAAGAGCTTTGCTGGATGCGCGTGTGGGACTTGGCTCATACGGCACAGGAACGAGCAAAGGCAGATCCGGACTATACATCAGGCACTCTGCTAGCGTTCAGCCTTGTCGAGGAAGTGCCGCACCTGTGGATCAAGGACGTAGCCCGCATGAGGAAGAACGCGCCGGAGCGTGACGCGGAAATCCGCTACGTGACGAATCAGGACGGCCCATACGTAAAGATTGCAATCGGCAACTCTTCCGATGCAAAGGACACAATATCGACCATGCGCTCAATTCTAAAGGGAAAGCGGATGGTTCTGACCGTGGCGGAGAAAAAAGATAAAGTCGTTCGGGCAACTCCGCTTGAACCAATCTTCAAGGCGGGAAACGTCCATGTTATACAGGGCGCGCCGTGGCTTGACGAATGGATTGCAGAAATGAGCGCGTTTCCTTATGGAGCGCACGACGACCAGGTTGACAACCTTTCGGCTGGCTTTGCGCTATGGCAGCAGGGCGACAAGTCAAGCCTTTACAAATGGTAATTTTTTAAGGGGGAAAGAATAAAATGGAAAAGACAGCAATTAAAAACATCTGGAAATTTGACGGATGGGCTAACTTGTTCTCGGGGCTGGGAACAAGGGCGGACAAGGCAAAATCAACGAGGGCAGTTCCTACGGGCTTTCTGACCGACGAGGAAAAGGAAATCATCTACGCGGATGACGGACTTGGGGCGCGCGTGATTGACCTGCTTCCCGACGACATGATGAAGCAGGGATGGCGCTACAAGTTCGAGACCGAGAAGGAAGGACTTGAAAATTTCTCGGCGGTCTACAATCAAGTTTTCAATGAAATCCGCGGTGTTCACAAAATAAATCAGGCATTGAAGTGGGCGCGGCTTTATGGCGGATGCATCATTCTTCTGGGGGTTATTGACGGCGAGCCGCTTGATAAACCCCTGAACCTCAACAAAATAAAGGCTTTCGAGAACTTGAAAATCATTCCCCGTAATAATGTCATGTACGGAACCATGGAATGGCAGATGAATCCTGGGCTTCCGCGCTATGGGCAGGTCGAGTATTACCCGGTTGCGTTCTACACCGGGCGCACTTATGAAACGGTGCGGGTGCACTATTCCCGCGTTATAGAACTGCACGGAATCGAGATTCCGTCGTCCAATGCAAGCATCATACCGATGGAATATCGCTACTGGGGACTTTCCGTGTTCCAGCGAATACAGGACAGGCTAAAGGATTTGGCGGGGGCCTTTGGATCTCTCTCAAACCTTCTGAACGAGCTGACCATCGGAAAGTACAAATACAACGGTCTTGCCGACATCATGTCGAGCGAGGGCGGTGAGAAGCTGGTACAGGACAGGTTGCAGATTATGGACTTGATGAAGTCGGTGTTCCATTCCGTGCTTATGGATAAGGACGAGGATTTCATCCGCGACACGGTTTCTTTCGCGGGTGTCTCCGATGTTCTGTATCAGTTCATGATGATGACTTCGGCGGCGACTGGCTATCCGATGACCAAGCTCTTCGGCATCTCTCCCGGAGGCCTTAATTCAACGGGTGAGGCTGACACATACCAATACTACGACATGGTTCGCGCAAAACAGGAGACTGAGTTACTCCCGATTATTGGGAAAATCGTGCACATCATCTCACAGTGGCAGAGAATCCCAGAACCAAAAATTGTCTTCAACCCATTGGAGCAGATGACAGAAAAAGAACAGGCCGAACTTGAAGAAAAGAAAGCCAATACCGAATACCGTAAAATGGAAACATATCAAGGATATATCGACATGGGAATCATGTCGCCTGAAATCGTCGAGGAACTTGAATTCGGCAGATCACTGAAAGAACTCCAGAAGAAGGCTGCTGAGCCTGAGCTTCCGCAAGTCGAGGAATGAGAAAGTTTTAGGGTAAAAGGGAGGATTTTATGAAACCAAATGAACTTTTCAATTTTATCAAAGGCATCAGTCATGATGAGTACATCACATCCGGCGATGATGTTCAGTGGACTGTAAAGGTCGATGAGGCTGAAAAAATCATCAGGCTGATTTTTGAGGAATCGTGCGGAAACACGGACTGGAAAAACAATCTGAACTTTCCGACCAAACTGTACAAAAAACAGGAAACCTGCATCAGGGCTGCCCGTGGCTGGGGAAATGCCTACAAATCATGTAACGATGAGATTATGCAGAAGATTATTTTTGCGTTGGAAATTGCGCCGGACTATCAGCTTCATATCTGCGGATGGAGCTACGGCGGCGCGGTGGCTCTTCTTGCCGCTGAGGATTTCCATTACCGAACCGGCAAGAAAGCCAGCGTTTACACATTCGGTGCGCCAAAACCGTTGTGGGGAAAGAAAACCCGCGAATATGTGCGTTTCTGTGTAAACGAGGTTAAGCAGTATTCACATGCAAACGACTGCGTTCCATTGATGCCGCCATTCCCAGGATATACGCGGATTTCAACTGACAGAGTGGGCGGAAAGAGAAGTTTCTTCAAGCTGTTCAACCCATGGAAATATCACTGCATTTATGGCGAGGAATCGCTCTATGAAGATTAAGAATGAAACAGAAATTCAGCTCATGAAGATTCTCTTCAAGACCAGCGGGAAACGCCCGACACGCAAGATGACTTCCCCTAGGGCTTATCCGCACGGAATAGAGATGAAGTATTACCGCGAGTTGAAAAGCTTCTTCAAGCCATTAACGGATTATGTCTGGGGCTTCATAGATCAGAACATGGAGCCTCTTCTGCGCGGGGACTCTTCGGAAATACGCCTTGATACGATTCCAGGCGACTCTTTCCGGGGCATGATTGCAAACCTTGAAAACTGGCTTTTTGTTTACATGCCGGACATTTCGGATTTGCCGGAAGATTCAAGCGGGAATATTATTCTGATCACATTGGGAAAGACCGCGGACGAGGCAATGGAATTCGGAAACAAGGAATTCTCGAAGATGCTGGAAAAAGGAATCCACGTGAATCTGCCGACATCCGCCCCCTGGTGGGACGACATGAAGAAAAGCTGGGCCGAGGACAACTACTCGCTAATCACTTCAAATGCAAAGAACTATGTCTCCAAGATAAACACGCTGACAGAGCAGGCGATTGTGAACGGAATGTCCCCCGCGAAGCTCAAAGAGGAAATCAGGAAAGCAACCGAGGGCCTTTCCGACAAGCACTGCAAGCTGTTGGCCCGTGACCAAATGGGAAAACTCAACGGTCAGATTACCCAGGCGCAGATGCAAGAAATAGGGCTTGACCTGTATGTGTGGAGCACGTCCGCCGACGACCGCGTAAGGGCTTCACATGCGGCGATGGAAGGGCTTTTGTGCAGGTGGGATGATGCTTCGGTCTGCTCCTACGACAACGGAAAGACATGGGTTTCCCGCCCATCTGATGCGGTGGATCTTCATCCAGGGCAGGACATACAGTGCCGTTGCGTGGGGCTTGCGTTCTATCCTGAACTTGTTTCGGAGATTGAGGGCGAGCCTATGTCAGAAATAACTATAGAAAAAGAATGAAAATTGCTGTATTAAATCCCGTTGAAAAATAAAAACTTTACTTTTTTATTTATATTATATAAAAATTAGGATACGCACAATCTGCGTATCCTAATTTTTTTGAGTCCTCCGTCGTTGAAATCGGGCTTCATGCCCGGCGTTACGGAAGTAACCTAGGCGACGGAAGGTCTTTTCTTTTTTTGAAAAATCCACAAGAAACAATGATTTTTAGTGCGGAAGTATTCTGATACCACCCGGACGCAAATTCACGCTCTGAGGGGCGTTTTTTTGCGTCTGAGGGGATTTTAGGGACGGGCCGGAGAAAACAGTTTCATGCAGATGTACTGGCTTTGAGAAAGCCCGGAATTTTCGGACATTTCCCTGAGCTTCTGCTTTTCAGATTCAGTGCATACGAATGAAACCGTGGCAGTCTTTGATTCAGATCCCTGCCTTTTTCTTCCAGCTCCGGGGCGTGCGCCGCCTCTTGTTTTTGGCTCCATTTTTTTACTCCTCGACAGAAAGTTCAATTTCTTTTCTGTTTTTCAAAAATTTCTTGTAACAGACAGGGCCGATTGAAAACCAAAGCATATCACCGTTACCGAAATTTTCTTCAGATTCAGTCAACAATCTGCCGCCGTCAAT
>JAFPCT010000063.1 GCA_017390125.1 Treponema sp. | reverse complement strand
CCTCTTTTTTTTGCACTTTTAATTAGAGGGGTTACTTATGGAAAAAACTTTGTATGAGCCGGCCTTTGAACATGACAGCTGCGGTATCGGTGCTGTTGTGAACATTGACGGCTCACCTTCGCGGAAGATTGTTGACAATGCTCTGTGTATTGTTGAGAAACTTGAGCACCGGGCAGGAAAAGATGCCGCAGGAAAAACCGGGGACGGAGTAGGTGTTCTGCTTCAGGTTTCTCATTCATTTTTTAAGAAAGCCTGCAAAAAAGAGGGCATTTCTTTGGGAGATGAGCGCAGCTACGGTGTAGGCATGTTCTTCTTCCCTCAGGATATTCTTGTAAGAAGCCGCTCCCAAAAACTCTTTGAAAATCTCTGTGAAAAAGAAAAACTTCCTTTCCTGGGCTGGCGAAAGGTTCCTGTTAATGCAGATGTTCTTGGTCAGAAAGCCAGGGATTGCATGCCGTGCATCATGCAGGCCTTCATCGGAAAACCGGAGGACGTTCAGGCAGGACTTGAATTCGACCGCCTGCTTTACATTCTCAGACGACAGTTTGAGCATTCTGCAAAAGAAACATACGTTGCCAGCCTTTCAAACCGGACAATCGTTTATAAAGGTATGTTCCTTGTAAATGAGCTCAGAACCTTCTATTCGGACCTTCAGAGCGATGAATATGTTTCGGCTCTTGCAATTGTACATTCGCGCTTTTCTACAAATACACAGCCAAGCTGGGAACGCGCGCACCCGAACCGCTTTATAGCTCATAACGGTGAAATCAATACTATCCGGGGAAATGCAGACCGAATGCTTGCCCGGGAAGAGACTCTTTCTTCTGAAGTTTTGAACGATGAGCAGATGAAAAAAGTTCTTCCTGCAATTGAGCCAGAGGGTTCAGACTCGGCACGCCTTGACAATACGCTTGAATTCCTTGTCATGAACGGACTTCCTCTTGCTCTTGCCGTAATGATCTGTATTCCTGAGCCATGGAAAAATGATGCTTCCATGGACAGCGAAAAACGTGATTTCTACCACTATTATGCAACCATGATGGAGCCTTGGGACGGTCCTGCTGCAATTCTGTTCAGTGACGGTGATGTCCTTGGTGCAACCCTTGATAGAAACGGTCTTAGACCTAGCCGCTACTACATCACAAAAGACGGAATGCTCATCCTTTCTTCTGAGGTAGGCTGTCTTGATATTCCTGAGGAAAATATTGAAAAAAAATCACGCCTTATGCCTGGGAAAATTCTTCTTGTAGACACAAAGAAGAAAAAAATAATTTCAGACTCTGAGTGCAAGAAACTTTATTCAACTGAGCATCCTTTCGGCGAATGGCTGGACAGCCATCTTGTTCACCTGAGTGACCTTGAGATTCCTAATAAAAAGATTCCTGTTTATACACAGGAAGAGCGGGACAGGTTATACCGTGCCTTTGGATGGAACTATGAGGATGTAAACGAAATGGTTCTTCCTATGGCTAAAAACGGAATTGAGCCTACAGGTGCAATGGGTGTTGATACACCTCTTGCATGTCTCAGCGACAAGCATCCTCCGCTTTTCAGCTATTTCAAGCAGCTGTTTGCACAGGTTACAAACCCTCCGTTTGACTCTCTCCGTGAAAAGATCGTTACGGACACAACTGTTTATGTAGGATCTGACGGAAACCTTCTTAAGCCGGAAAGCAAAAACTGTACGGTTCTTGAAATCAATAATCCGATCCTTACAGGCGTTGACATGCTTAAGATCAAGAACATGAAAAAGCCTGGCTTCAAGGTTGTTACAGTATCTCTTCTTTTCTATAAGGGAGCTTCTCTTCAGTCGGCCCTCGACGAGCTGCTTATCAGCATTGACCGTGAATACAAGGACGGCGCAAACGTAATCGTTCTTTCTGACCGTGGGGTTGATGAAACTCACGTAGCAATTCCTTCGCTTCTTGCAGTTTCTGCCGTTGAGCAGCATCTTGTAAGAACAAAAAAACGTACTGCTGTCTCAATCATTCTGGAATCTGCCGAAATCCGTGACGTTCATCAGTCGGCAATGTGCCTTGGTTACGGTGCCCGGGCTATAAATCCGTATCTTGCACACGAATGTATTGCAGAGCTTATTGACCAGAAACTTTTGGACAAGGACTACCACACTGCAATCGATGACTACAACAAGGCAATCATAAACGGAATCGTAAAAATTGCCGCAAAGATGGGTATTTCCACAGTTCAGTCATACCAGTCGGCGCAGATTTTCGAGGCTCTTGGAATTTCATCTGAAGTAGTTGATAAATACTTTACCAATACTGTAAGCCGTGTAGGCGGAATAGGTCTTAAGGAAATTGAAGAAGATCTTAATTTCCACCACAACAAGGCTTTTGATCCTCTCGGACTTACAGTTGACGAGCACCTTGATTCTGTCGGAATGCACAAAATGCGCCGTGGTCCTTCTGCGGAAGATCACCTTTACAATCCGGAAACAATTGTTGCATTGCAGCAGGCTACCCGCAACGGTGACTACAACCGCTTTAAGGAATACACAAGCCTTGTTGATGACAATTCTCATCCTCATGCGCTGCGCGCCATGCTTGATTTTGCTTATCCGGAATCAGGAATTCCTATAGAAGAAGTTGAGCCGGTAGATCATATCGTTCAGCGTTTCAAGACTGGTGCCATGAGTTACGGCTCAATCAGCGAGGAAGCCCACAGATGCATGGCTCTTGCTATGAATCATCTCCACGGAAAATCAAACAGCGGAGAAGGCGGTGAAAAACCGGAGCGGCTTGGAACAGAAGCAAACAGTGCAATCAAACAGGTTGCTTCCGGACGCTTTGGTGTAACAGAAGAATACCTTCTTTCTGCAAAGGAAATTCAGATTAAGATGGCCCAGGGTGCAAAACCTGGAGAAGGCGGCCATCTTCCTGGAAAAAAGGTTTATCCTTGGATCGCAAAGACAAGATATGCAACTCCTGGCGTTTCTTTGATTTCTCCGCCGCCGCACCACGACATTTACTCTATTGAAGATTTGGCTCAGTTGATTTATGACCTTAAGAATGCAAACAGAAGTGCCCGCATTTCTGTAAAGCTTGTAAGTGAAGCAGGGGTTGGAACCATTGCTGCCGGTGTAGCAAAGGCCGGTGCCCAGGTAATCCTTATTTCCGGTCATGACGGCGGAACTGGTGCCGCTCCGATTTCTTCAATTCATCATGCAGGTCTTCCGTGGG
>JAFPCT010000062.1 GCA_017390125.1 Treponema sp. | reverse complement strand
TCTGCTTTTTGAGCCGAAGGCGTCGTATTCTGAAAAAGGAACGTAAAAGCAGCTGATTTTTCCGCCTATTCCAAGATTGTTGAACCGGGTTGTTGCTGCAATGGTTTCCATGGCAGAATCTGCAATCCAGGCATTATGGAAAAGGGCTATCTCTGACTGTTCGAGTATGGCAGAAGCGGCTGGGTTGTAGTCAATGTAGCTTACGTCATCGCATAATCCGGTAAATGCTCCGCCCAAACTTTCTGAGCGGCCGCCCTGTGGAATGAGAAGCGAGCGGAAACCTGTTGTTCCTTCGTTGTCTCCGGCAAGCTCAAGGAATGTTCCTGCAAGGGAGTCTGTAAGGTCAGTTAAATCCAGTGCGGATACTGAGCCTGCTCCGGCGGCTATGAGAAAAAAACAAAAAAGTTTCCTAATTGGCGAATTCATACTGTCTGCTTATTTAATTTCGGCTTTATTTCCTATATTCTATATGGTAATCTACCGAAAGTAGAAGTAGGAAAATGTTTAAAAAAACATTGTTTTTGACAATAATATTGTTCTCCTCTTTTTGTTGTTTTGGCAAGGAAAAAAAACTTGTTGAGGGAGTTCTTTCTTTAAACGAAATTGATGAGCTTATACAGACTGAAGACAAGAAAGATTTTACTCGTGCTATAGAGGAACTTAACAAATATTTCGCAGCTTATCCAGAGCAGTTTGATGCAGTTCAGGCAAGAATTTCAAGAATCATGAAGGAACGGGACATCTACACTGACAGCGTAAATTACCTCATGAACGTTATTAAAAACGGTGAGGAAGGCAAGGAAGAAGAGCTGAAGGAAATTACTGACCGGATCCTTAAGATTGAGCGAAATCCGGCGGACAGCCGGCTTAAAGTGATTGAAGATACGAACTATCTGGTTTCGATGTACAAGTACAGTTCAATCCAAAACAGGACAAAAACTCTGATTGCAGAGAAAAAATATGCGGAAGCCGGGAAAAAAGCCTTTGAGGGATTCAAAATCCTTAAGGAAAATTTCAGCCTGAATTACAGCGGCGAAGAAATCGTTTCCAGGACAGAAGCTCAGATTGAAAGGCTTTACTCTCTTACGCAGCAGCTTGATCAGGCTGAGTCAAAACTGGAGAGCGCAGTCCAGGCCTATGTTTCTGCAGTGAGCAAAGGAAATGAGGCTCAGATTGATGCTTGTCTTGCGACGGTGCGCACGGTGTTTACTGATTTTTCAAAAATTCGCAATGAGGTGAATGACTGCGGCGTGGCGCTTAAAAATTACGAGCAGGAAGCCCTTTCGCTTAAAGGCAGGGCATCAAAACACTCAAGCTCGGAAGAAGACCTTTTCCTCAGGCACGGAAGTGAATATCCGGCTCTTGCAGTGGGATGCGTTTACGGCTGGAAAGAATTTACTGATCCAAACCGCGGCATTCTTGGCGCGATGGATGCAGAATGGAATGTTGCCGTTGAAAAAATGAAGTCCTGTACCGCAAAAGAAATCAATGCCCTTGCAGAGCGGTTTTCCGATTCGAATTCTGTAGCCAGGTTCAAGGCTCTGGGCTCTCTGCCTGACAAGTCCCTTCTCCTGAAGATAAGCAAGTTTGCAAATTACGCAAAAGCTGTCAACGGCCTTTATTCGCTTTTAAAGACAGACGACGGCAAAAAATTCCGTCCGAAATATCCGAATTACAACATATCTGTAGATTATGTCGACGGGCTTGTCTCTGATACTGAAAAGATCATTTCTGATGTTCTGGAAATCTCTGCCTGCAAGGAAAAGGCCCTTTCTGTACTGGACAGAAAAAACAAGGCTGATGAGGAGCTTTCCGGCTCTTCTTTTTCAGCAGACATGCTCAGCTCTGTTGTTGCCATTGACGGGATCAGAAAAAGCATTGAGAAGAATTCCTACAGAAAATCGAACTGGGGTTCCCTGTACAAGGAGAGGCTTTCCTCTGATTTTCAGAGTCCACAGGGGGCTGCACAGACCGCCGGTATTGTCATAAAGGATGAGATATTACTCTGGAATAAAATTGAGCAGACTTCAATGGATTATGAGGAGACTGTAAATTCCTATGCGGACGAAAGCCTTTCTGCAATTTATGTACTGCTTGCAAAACATTATGCAGACTGCGGAAACCTGTATGTTTCCCGGGCAGAAAAGGAAGCTGACTATATCGGAAAACTTGTTAATGGAGATCCTTCTTCCGGAAATTCAAGGCGCTATTCACAGAAGGCTTTTGTTCAGACAGGAGAGCTTGCTACGTTCATTGCGAAGGCAAGGAAAGTTCTTGTTGACGGCCAGAAGAAAATCGAAAGTTCCTATTCTCCGGCATATGAAAACTATTCGGCTTCAATTGCACAATCCATTGTCCGCCTTGATAATGTTGTTATTGCTTCCCAGAAGACTCTCGTTACTGCAGAAAAGCTTGTAAGACGGTCTGAGGCCAACAAACGGAAGGGTGATGAATCTATGAAGGATTCCAGGAAGTCCCTTTCGAAGGAAAACTTTGACCGCGCTACTGACCAGGCATACAAGGCAAGCGATTACTATATCGAAGCCCTTAAGGATAACTACGACGAAGCTTTCAGCCGTTCCAGCTCTGAGGCCGTTACAACTTTGCTTACAGATATCAAGGACCGGCAGAAAGTTTACATCTTTGATGAGGTCGACTCTCTTATTGCAAAAGCTGACCTTGAGTACCGCAATGACAATTACGGCGGAGCCCAGGATCTGCTTAACCGTGCCAGAGAAAGGTGGAATGTTGTGTTCCCTGAAATTGACAACGGTGAAATTTCGAACCTGAGCGCCATTGTAGAAATTGCATTGCAGGCAAACAACGGACGTTACCCTACGGACAAGGTAAGTGAGATTTCTCAGATCCTGAGTATTGCAACCCAGAATTACGATAAAGCTGTTGACCTTTCAAAGAAAGGCAAGACTTCTGATTCCGACGCAGAATTTTCAAAGGCCCTGCTTAAGCTTGATGAGCTTAAATCCATTGCGCCTAAAAACAAGGACGCGAACATCCTTCGCCTGAAGATCCAGCAGTTCCAGGATCCGAAGCGTTTTGAGGAAAGGTTCAAGACCCAGGTGGAGCAGGCAAAACTTGACTACAAGAAAAAAGATAAACAGCTTGAAGTTTACAGCCAGCTCAAGGACCTTGCGGAAATGAATCCTTCTTATCCGGGGCTTAAGGCTCTTATTCTTGAAATAGAGTATGAAATAGGAATTAAAGTCCTCGTGACGGACAACAGTAAGTCTGAATCTGCAGCCCTGCTTGCAGAATCAAGGGATATTTTCAGCAGGGCGGGAAGCAATCAGGCTCTTTTGAAGCAGGCTATGGCAAAAGCTGACCTGGCCCTTGCAAAATTCAGCGGAAATACAGATGCAAAGTCGCTAAAAAACAGGATTCGTGTTAAACTGGATTCACAGGTTGTGAACGTTACTTTTGAAGTTAACGAAAAATATCAGGAAGCGCTGAACAGATACAATGCCTATGATTTTGCAGGAGCTGATGAGATCATGGAACAGATCTGGAAAGATTCCCGAAATCATACTGATAAAATTGACAAGCTGAGAAAGCGCATTAAGGCAGAGCTTATTTAGAATGTTGTTGAATACAAGATTGAAAAAAGTATTATTCTTTTTCTCATTGCTGATATTTTCTCATTACGTATTTTCCCAGGATTTTTACTGGGAGGAGCCTGCCGTCGTTTCTTCCGGCGAAGCCCGTTTTCCCCGCACGGTTACAGACGGAGAAACGTCTTATGCGTTCTGGCAGGAAATTGATTCCGCCTCAAAAAAAATATATCTGAGCGTACTCATGGTACGGGAAGACGGAACGCGCTCAAAAAAAGAGCGGTTTGCAGGACCTTTCTCTTATTCCGGCGAAATACCAGACTTGTATTCCGTTGCTGTCTCTTATACCGGAAAGGTTGCTGTGGCGGCTCTTTCTTCTGAGTCCAGAATCTCAACCTTTGTTTCTGATGACGGCTGCAATTCATTCAGGCAGTACGATTTTCCAGCTCAGAAAGCCCAGTACCTTGCTCCGAAAATTTTTGCCACAAAGGACGGCAATTTCATGCTGTTCTGTTCCCTTGCGAAGAAGGAAAATCTTGACGGGATGTCTTCCATACTGACTCATAATTTTTACCTTTACGGCTCTACATCTCCTGACGGCCTTAACTGGACTGATTTCCGTCAGGTTTTCTCCGGTGAAAAGTTCAAGAATTCATTTTCCCCGGTTCTGGCCTCAACTTCCGGGGGCAATTACCTGATTTTCCAGACTCAGGTTCAGAATCAGGGAGTGATTACATATCAGCTGTACAGCTCTTTCTCTGAAAGGGATTTTGGTTCCTGGAGTGAGCCGGTCCTTGTTTCTGATGAAAATTCATTTGAGGAAAGAGAAAGAGATTATGCTTCCTATGATAACCAGCTTCCCTTTGCATTTGTAATGGATGATGAAGTTCACATTGCATGGGAACGAAATTCTTCTGGCTCTGACAATTCTTCCATATGCTATGCACGTATAAACCGTGACGGAATTCTTCCTCGTTCGGCAGAAACTATTGCTGATGAAGGAAATGCCCGTCATGTAATTCTGTTTTCTCTGGACGACGAGCTGTATGCTTCCTGGTATGCACAGAGCGGCCGCAATGAAGCGGTTTTCTACGGAAAAAAAGACGGTTTCTCATGGAAGAAGCAGAAGGTTGACGTTGCCTCAGGTTCAAGCAAAAATCCTTCTCCTGTCGTTCAGAATGACCGATGTGCGTTTGTCTGGCAGGAAACATATTCCGGGGGAAAAAACAGGGTTGTATACCTTGCGCCGGATTCAACTTGTGCAAAGGCTGCAATTTCGGCTGAAAAAAACAAGGCCGGAATCCCTACAAAAAATCAGAAAGTTCGTTTTAAAGTTACGCTTCCAAAAGATTCTTCCGGCATAGACGGCTATGTTTACAGCTGGTCGAAAGACGGGGACGAGGAGCTTGTTCACGATGAAACAGACTTGAAGTATCCGAACAATACGTTATTGAACCTTACGGCACAGGAAGAAGGTGACTGGTACTTAAAAGTTTCTGTCCTTGACCGGGCAGGAAACTGGTCGGAGACTACGTCTTTCTGCTACAGCCTTGACCTTACGCCGCCAAAGAAAGTTGTTTTCGCGGAACTTGAGACTGATGAGGCCGGTTTTGTCCTGGACAGAAATTTTACTATAAAATGGAGCCCGGACGAATCGGATGATGATATTGCGGGCTACAACTATTCTCTCAGCAAAATCACTGGAATAAAACACAAATATTTCTCAACGCCTAAACATCCTTTGAACTTGAAGAAAACTGATGCGGCTGATTATGTGCGGAATCTGCTTTCTGCAAATGACCGGCAGATTTCAAAAGAGCGCAGGCTTTCGGAAGATATCCGCCTGAAAATTCCTGCCATGGCATACCGCAACCTTGACAACGGTCTGTATGTATTCACTGTGTCTGCCGTAGACTTTGCAGGTCTTGTGGGTGAACCGGAAAAAGTTGTTCTTGTCGTAAACAAGTATGCGCCTCTTACCCAGATTCTGAAAATCAACAAAGAGGAAACGGTATTTGGTGACGTAAAGATAGACATTATCGGAAAGGATTTTACAGTTGACGGAACAATTACAAAAATCATTGTTGACGCAGACGGGCGCCCTCCTTACGACATGGAAATTTCCGCATCTGAAAAGAAGTACAAGGTCACGTCAAACGAAAGAATTTCCAATGTAAATCTTGGAAACGAACTGGACGAAGGTTCGTATTATGTCGGTGTCGTTCATTCTGACCGCGGTCTTTACATGACTAAAAAGGCTGCCCTTACAATAGACACGAACGGTACTGTAAAAATTGAAAACGATTATGACTACAGACCCCGCTGGAGGGCTGTTACAAAAACATACAAATTCAGGCTCTATGCAACGGGAGTGCTTTTCTTTGTGCTCCTTGTCCTTTCGGCAATTGGAATCGTTGCCTTCGGAATTGAATTCCTGAAAAATTGCAGGGAGCTTTTTGCTGTAAAAAAATTGGTCAGTCAGGTGACAGAAGGAGTTCTTATGGATGCAGTTTTGGCGGAAAACAAAAAGCGAAAGGGCAGCTTGAAGCAGAGCCTTGTCGGTTTCACAATTTCACTTGTTGTATTCATCATCGTGTTCCTTTCTGCGATTCTAGGCGTTCAGATGATCAAGGGGCAGGGACGAACTCTTGCAAACGGATTGAATGAACGTGTCGGCGTTCTTCTTGGTTCTGTTGCCACTGGAGCGCGGTCTTACCTGCCTTCTGAAGACGTTCTGGAGCTTAGTCAGCTTCCTCGGCAGATTGATTCCGTAAGCGAAGCTCAGTTCATTACGATTTCAGGTTTTGCAAGCTCAGTATTCCCCGGCAAAAAAGAAAATGTTCCGATGTACGTATGGGCTTCAAATGACCGTGACATTACAGAAAAAATCGACGTGCTCAACAGCCGCAGGACTTCATATATTCCGGGGGGATCGCTCCTGTCAAAAGATTCCGAGCTTCTTCAGAATTTTCAGGAAAGAATAAAAGTTATGAATGAAGAAGCTGTTAAACTTTGCGGAGAGCAGGTTCAGCGGCTTTCTGCATTGAGCGCGGAAAGCGCAAAAGCCTCTGCTTCCCGAAAAAAGGAAATTAATGAGGAGATGCAGAATCTGAACATCGAAATAAACGGAAAACTTTCAGAGCTTGCCGTTAAGTCAGTGGGCTCGATTCCGCCCTACGACAAGAACCGGATTGACGGGGATGTTACGGACTATTTCTTCTATCGTCCGGTACTTTTCCGCAGCGGACGTTCTATGGATTTTGTCCGGGGCTTCGTATTCATTCAGGTTGACACTTCTTCCCTTGTGCAGGAACTTCACAGTTCAATCCGGCAGATTATTTATTCGGTTATGTTCATCGCCCTTTTCTTTGTAATCGTGGGAATTGTATCTGCGATTATTTTTGCGGTTCGTATGGTAAAGCCTATAAGCAAGCTTGAGAAAGCCGTAAAGGATATTTCTGAGGAAAACAACAAGGAACTGCTGCTTCGAAACGAGATCAAGAATCTTCCGAACAACGAGATCGGGCGGCTTGGAGAATCTGTGAACCGTCTGCAGAGGGATTTGGGATTCAACGCCCGTGAGCTTAATCTGCAGCTCAATGCCTCTGAAATACAGCAGGGACTGGTTCCTCTTGAGCCTCTTTCCGGCAACATAAAGCAGAATATTTCCCGCATTGAGGAGCAGAACGTCAGGGAATTTGCATATTACAAAGGTGCGGCAGGAGTTTCCGGTGACTATTTCGATTTCAAGAAACTGGACGACCGTTTTTATGTATCCGTAAAATGCGATGCTTCCGGTCATGCGGCACCAGCAGGCATTCTTGTTACGATAATCGCAACGCTTTACAAAAAATGGGCAGAAGCATGGAATTTTAAGAAAGACGGAACCCGCCTGAACGAATTCCTTAACAGGGCGAATGACTTCCTTGAATCTCTTAACATAAAGGGTAAATTTGTTGCCATGGTCATCTGTCTGTACGATTCAAAGACAGGTGATGTTTACATGTGCCATGCTGGAGATAAAATTTACCGCGTTTACGATTCTGCGGCACGGCTGTTGAACCGCCGGGAGCTGGCAGAGACTCCGGCTTTAGGACCATTCCCTACGTTCATGGTTGACATGAAGGGCGGATTCAAAGTTGAGAAGACAAAGCTTAACAGCGGCGACATTCTGCTGCTTTATACTGACGGTATTGAAGAGAACGGTCGTGCAAAGCGAAAGCATGACTTTAGTGCAATCATGAAACCAAAGCTGGACAGCGAGGGCGTTCAGATTTCAGATTCATTCGGAAATCTTGAATGGGAAATCGATAAGGAAGAATTCGGTGAAAACCGCGTGAACGACATTGTGCGCGCGTTGTTTGACCGTTCAAAATACAGTCTCAAAAAAGAGCAGAATCCTTCTGTCGGCGAGCTTCTGGAATTCAATTTTGTAAACTGCCAGGGAACAATTGAAGAATGTGTTACGGCACTTGCCTCAATTGAAAAAGTGTTCCGACTGTACAAGCCGGCTTCTGCAACTGCAAAAGACTGGGTTGAAGTTGACGTTGCAATTGACCGCTTTTTGAAAGAGCATTTTAACCTTTACGAAACCTATGCAATTCAGCCGAAGGATGAAAAAGGTAAGGTAATACGTCCGAAAAATCCGAACTACATATATTATGCGTTCTGCAAGGAAGACGTTCAGGAAGATGACCTTACCGTCATTGCGATTCAGCGGCCGTAATGAAAAATAAAAAACTGCAGGCATACAGATTTTTCTTTTCAATTGACGGTTTTAAGCGTATAGTTAAATAAAGGATTCATGAAGGAGTTTTTTATGGACAAGGAAGAAATCAGAGAAAAATTAAAGACTAGTATGGATAAAGTTTTGGAATCATCAAAGAAGGCACTGGGAAAGGCAGGAAATGCTGTCCAGGACTTCAGCGACAAAAGCGTAATCCGCATTGAAAAACATCAGTTTGAGGTTAAAAAGGACGAGCAGATTAAAAAACTCGGTACCCTGACATATGAAAAATTCATTAACGATGACACAGCAAGCCTTTCTGCAGGGGAGGAGGCTGTAATTGCCATTATTGAGGAAATCCGCCGCCTTAATGCAGAAATCGCACAGCGTGATGAAAAACTTAAGGCAGAAAAAGCAGAATCTGCTCCGGATGCTAAATAAATAAAAAAAATACTTGCCGTTTTTTTAATCCATGATTATTTTCAACAATAAAGAGATGAAAAAAGTTGGAGGTAATCATGGATTACGAACATTTTACGCTCAAAATGCAGGATGCACTTCAGGAAGCCAGTGCACTTGCTCAAAGAAACGATCATTCTGAAATTGGACTTGAGCACATTCTTTCTGCCTTGCTTTCACAGCAGGATGGAATCGTTCCTCCGATTGTAGAACGAATAGGGCTTTCGGTCTCTAATCTTAAAAATCAAACAGAAGATTTACTGAATCAATATCCTCGGGTAACAGGAAACGCTCAGATGCAGCTTTCCAATCAGGCTCAGAAAGTTCTTGCAAAAGCTGAAGGAGAAATGTCAAAGCTCAAGGACCAGTACCTTTCATGTGAGCATATTCTTCTTGCTATGACAGAATCTGACGGAAAAACCGGAGACCTTCTGCGCAGAAACGGAATTACCCATGACACTGTTATGGATGCCTTGAAATCTGTCCGTGGAAACCAGACCATAGACAGTCAGGATCCGGAAAGCAAGATGCGAAGCCTTGAAAAATACTGCACGGATTTGACTGCCCGTGCCCGTCAGGACAAGATCGATCCGGTAATCGGCCGCGACGAGGAAATCCGCCGGGTAATGCAGGTGCTTTGCCGCCGCACGAAAAACAATCCGGTTTTAATCGGTGAACCTGGTGTCGGTAAGACAGCCATCGTTGAAGGACTTGCCCGCCGAATTGCAGGGGGTGACGTTCCTGAAAGCCTGCGGAACAAGCGGCTTCTTGCCCTTGATATGGGAAGTCTTGTTGCCGGTGCAAAATTCCGCGGCGAATTTGAAGAGCGCCTTAAGGCTGTAATCACTGAAGTTACAAAAAGTGAAGGTCAGATCATCCTTTTTATTGATGAGCTTCATACGATTGTAGGTGCCGGTGCCAGCGAAGGCAGCATGGATGCTTCCAACCTTCTGAAGCCGGCCTTGAGCCGCGGTGAGCTTCACGTAATCGGTGCCACAACC
>JAFPCT010000061.1 GCA_017390125.1 Treponema sp. | reverse complement strand
ATATCCGGTTGTAATGAAAATACGCCGCGCGCTCTCAACGTCGCCTTGGTTGAAGAGGATGTTTCCCTTCCTGTTCAGAATTACCTTCTGTTCGGAAGACAATGAAGTTACAGGATTATCAGTTACCTTGATAAAGCCGTCCTGAGGGTGCTTTCTGTCTATTTCTTCCCTTGTGGAATCCTTCATTTTCATCTCTTGGTTGGTTTGATTGGATTCAGTTTTTTAAATAAACCCAACCTTAAATATACTGGTAAATTTATTATTGTCAAATGATTTTTAGCGGTATCCGTAAAAATCTACTATTGAACGACCATAAATTCTTTGGTCAAAGCGTTTCAGGCCGCCGATCTCATCAGGCATGAAATGCTCTTCCGGTCTGTGCACCATGATTGTGCCGTCCTGTTTGAGTATCCCTTTTTTGTCGGCGTCACAAATCAGCTGCTCATGGAATTTGTAAGGGAAGGGCGGGTCAAAAAAAATGTAGTCAAACTGGGTTTTGCATCTCTTTATGAAATATTCTACCGGCATAAAGTGGCACTGGATTTTAACGCCGCATTCCTGCTCCGTTACCTTTACATTTTCCAGGACTGTACCGACCTTTATCCTGTCCTTTTCACAAAGCTCAACGTGGTCAGCGCCTCTGCTTACGGCTTCTATTGCAATTGTGCCTGAGCCGCTGAACAGGTCAAGCCAGCTTTTTCCGGAAAGATCTCCCAGTATTGCAAATACTGATTCACGCATTCTGTCCATGGCTGGTCTGATGACTCCCTCCGGACATTTAATTATTCTTCCTTTTAATTTTCCGCCTGTAATTCTCATTTCTGTTTCCTAGCGTTCGTTCAACGACCAGTATACGTCGTTGTGCTCGAGGTGTGTGTTCAACTGTGCGAAATCAAAGGCTGTTTTTCCTGTGCCGGTTCTTACCTTTGAGATTGCGCCGTTTTCCAGCAGTATCTGAATCAAATCTGTTGTTGTTCCGAATTCGCAGGCGTACATGAGCGGTGTCTTGCCTTCGTAGAAGCGGTTTATCGGAACGCCGCGCTCGATGAAAATCTTGAGTTTTCCCAGCTGCGTTACAGGATTGCTTCCTCCTGCAGTAATCGAAAGAATGAATGACTTGAAAATCTCTGCAGATGAATCAGGGGCGCAATCAATCAGGTACTTGATTATCTCCGGGTTGTTGGAGTAGGCGGAAGCAATCTGCAGCGCTGTCGCACCGTATTTGTTTGAAATTTTTGGATCGGCTCCGCTTTCAACAAGGCTCTTTACGACTTCTATATTGTTCTGGTATCGGACTGCATACATGAGCGCCGTCCAGCCGTCCTTGTCCTGAAGGTTCAGTTTTGCGTTGGACTTAAGAAGGGATTTAACTTCCCAGTCATTGCCGTCTTTTGCGGCAAGCATGAGAAGGGTTCTGTCTGTCTTGTCTTTTTTGTTAGGATTGTCAATCTTTGCGTAAAGCTCATCTTCTTCCGCTTCTTCAGGAGTGATTTCCTCGTCCTGAGGAGCGTAGTCAAAGAGGTAAATCTTGTTGTAGTTGATTGTTTCTGATGCAGGAAGGTCTTCCTCCGGCTCTGCTTCTGGTTCCGGCAGCTGCTCAGGCTGTTTTTCTGCTTCTGGAGCTTCTGTCTTTTCTGCGGCAGCTTCATTTGAGGCTTCCTCGTCGTCCGGTATGTCGCCTTCGTCCTCTTCGACTCCTATGAGCTGGTTTACGGTTTTAAGCGCAATCGGGTCAGGGTTTTCTGCGGCATATTCTACAGGAGCTTTTCCAGTTATCCGTGATGATGTGAGCCGTTCCTTGATTTCCTCCGGCTTTGTGGAGCGCTTTACAATGTAGCGGATAACGCTTCTTTTTGTTGAATATGCGCATGCGAACATTACTGCGTCCATTTTCTCCTTGTTGCGCGCGTTAAGTTTTACGCCTGACTGGGAGATGAGTCTTATAACCTCATAAGGACGGTCATATTTAAGGGCCTGAAGGAGAATGTTGTTCTGTTCTTTTCCGAATGTCATTCTGTAAAAGTCATTGTCCTTTGCAAGGGCTTCCGAAAGCTGCTTTACCGTTCCTTCTCGAAGGAGGTTGTCGTAGTTTTTGGCTTTTGAGGCCGCGAAAATATTTGCGGCGGAAAGGAAAATGAGTGCGAAAAATAATGACCTGTATTTTTTATTCATATAACGGCATTATAATGTCATGGTATGAAAAGGGTCAATAATTGATTACCGCTCTTGACTCAGGTTCTGCTTTTCTTTATAGTGACAGAACACCCCTTGAAGCTCTGTATGAGCTTCCATATGTCCATAAGGAGATACTAATGAGAAAGTATGAATTGATGACTATCTTCCCGCTTGATGAAGAGAAGTCAAAGAAAGCTGCTGAAGAAGTACGCAACACACTTACATCGTTCGGTGCAGAAATCGAAGAGGAAAAACTTTTCGGTGACCGTGACCTTACTTACGAAGTAAACAGAGAGAAACGCGGTCGTTTCGTTCTGTTCACACTTAAGCTTAACCCTGGAAAAATCACAGAAATTGACAAGGCATTTAAGATTCAGGCTAACCTTCTTAAATACCTCTTCGTTAAACTCGAAGAAAAATAAGAATCAATAGAGGTAACGTATGGCGACAGATCTTAATCATGTTGTTTTAGTCGGCAGAATAACAAGAGACGTAGGAAGTGATGAACGTTCATTCGGCTATGTCGGAAACGGACAGGCTAGGGCAAATGTAAGCATCGCCGTAAACCGCAGCAGGAAAGATACTGCCAGCGGAAACTGGGTCGAAGAAGCAAACTTCTTTGACGTTACCATTTGGGGAAAACAGGCTGAGAATTTAAAGCCTTACCTCACCAAGGGAAAGCAGATTGCGGTTGACGGTTATTTGAAGCAGGACCGCTGGGAAAAGGACGGACAGAAATTTTCCCGGGTTACGATAGTTGCAAATAACGTTCAGCTTTTAGGCGGAAGAAGCGATGGCGGTCAGCAGATGGCCGGGGGTGCATCGGGCGGATTCCAGCCGAGACCTGAGTTCAATCAGCAGCCGGCTCCTTCAATGTCGGGCTACGGCAATGATTCCTTCGGTGGCGTCGGAAACGATTTCCCTGAAGATATTCCTTTCTAATTTGGAGTAATTTATGTCAGAAGAAACAAAAGATATGTATGAAGAAAAAGAAGCTGCTCAGAAGGCTGTTTCTGTAGAAACTGAAGGTCGCGACGACGAAGCTAAAGACGGCGGACGCGCAAAGAACAAGACTTTCTTCCGCAAGAAGGTTTGCCGTTTCTGTGCAAACAAAGCAAAGATTGACTACAAAGATGCAGATGGTCTCCGCCGCTTCACAACAGAACGCGGTAAGATTTTGCCACGCCGCATCACTGGTACATGCTCAAAACACCAGAGAGAACTTTCAGGTGCAATCAAAAGAGCACGTGCAATCTGCCTTCTTCCATACGTTGCAGAGTAGTCTGTACCGGAAGGAAAAACAACAAAAAAATATCCGGCGATCCAACTCCTGGTGACGTCGGTTACTGAAAAATCAAGAGGAGCTTGAAAAATGAAGGTTATTCTTAACGTAGATGTAAAACACCTTGGTGAAGAAGGTGATGTAAAGAATGTTGCAAACGGATATGCACGCAACTATCTTCTTCCAAGAAATCTTGTT